>CAYTDR010001336.1:0-2069 GCA_964436185.1 uncultured Candidatus Obscuribacterales bacterium
GCGACTTTGACAAGGTAGCTGCAAGAAACAATTATTTGAACACCAGAGGCATTCCAGGCGAAAGACCGCAAACTTTTACCAACGATATGGCCATGCTCGTCATCGACACGGCTCTTCCTGAAGTTCGACAGGAAAAGATGGCCGAATTGAATCGAGCGATGTCTCTTCCTTTCTCCAATGAGGGTGTGGAAGCATCGGGAAATTTGAAAGGGTCGGAGTTCGTCCAGGTCATAACAGGCGCCTTGCAATCAGGGCGTGAAGGTTTGCTGACCTTGTTCGATCAGCGCAACGTTCCTATTGCTCAGATTCTTCTTAAGCATGGTGGCATTCTGCGAGTCTTCTACCGTCAAGTAATGTCCTCCGAAATGGCCTTCTGTGAGCTTGTCTACAGACAGCCCGCATCTGGTTTTGCCTTCAAGCCGGCTGGTGACATTCCCTGGGGGGACGTGCCGGATGTGCAAACGCCGCCGGACCAATTGATAAAGGAAGCATTGCGACGGCAGCAAGAGATACCGACGCTGTTTCAACAGCTCAGCGGATCTGAGGCCCGATATCAAAGAAGAATTGAAGAGTTCGATCCGGATGCGGCGAGCGACGAGATCCGCTGGATGGTTGAACCATTATGGAACGCACTGGATGGCTATATCTCGTTGGATAAGCTTCCCAGGCGCGTGGGCGTAGACACCTACACTGTTCTGGTGGCGATAAGAGAGTTGATTAACCGAGGCACGGTTAGTCAAATTAACAGGATTAGCCCATTTCCATGCACGGGTCAGATTGGACAGCCGCTGACCTCCCATACGGATTTCGAGGTCCACCCCTGGGATCCCTTGCAAGCTTTCTATCTCGATTCTCTCTCTGGTGCTCCTACCTGGACGGAAGGCAACTTCTTCGGCGTGGTTAATTCGCTGCAGCCGAAAAACATGTTGCATACAATCAACTTGCCGAAGACAGAACCCGGAGCGCTGATTCTCAAAGATCGCAAACTGATCGGTGTCCATATCGGTCAGCAGGATCTGAAGCCAGGTCAGCCAGCACCGCCGGTTACCTGTTATCAGTTCATGTGGATGGGGGCGTTGCTCGATCTCAGTCGCAAGAGCAAGTCACCGGAAGAATCGGAAGAGGCAGCTGGTGTTGGCTCATTGAGAGTGATGACGGCAGACACGATAGAGGGTCGGCCGGAAGACCAGATTCAATGCCCGAATTGTTTTGCAGTTAGTCATGAATACGGCGAATGCAAAACATGTGGCACCAACATTACTCCGCCGGAAGAAGAGCCGGAACCGGACAATGTCATACTCAAGTCTAAGCCCGTAAAGCAGATCAAGCAGCTGCAGAAAAAGTACAACTTGTCCAATGTTCAGCTTGGAGCTGGTGTTGCTGTACTCTGTTTGCCTCTGTTTTTCATGATGTTCTGCGGTGGTGGTAAGAAAACTACGACGCCGTCTGCCGTGGTGAAGCCGATTGCCAGCACCAAGCCGAGTGATGAGAAGGCTGTGAAGTTGGCTATAGACGAGGCTGGATTCAGCGCTACCGCGCCGCCCATGTACTGGTACGAGGACACATCCGAGGAAACCAGTCCTACGCCATCGTTCGCACTGAACTCAGAACAAGCGAACCAGAGAATTATGTTCCTTGTCTACAACGACCTGGCACCAATCAAGTCGCTCAAGGACTTCTTCCCGAAACCACCGTTTACGAACGTGAGCAGAATTGACAATCAATCGGGTTCGCTTGTTGACGGAGGCGATCAGATCATTGGCGCCGGCAAGATGAAGTGGATGCTGGGACATTATGAACTCGTCAAAGAGGGAGAGCCCAAGCCACTTACCGTCAATGTCTTTATTGCTTCGTTCTCCGCAGCCGCCGAAGGCAAGTCGATTCTAGTCGTTGGCAAAGCATTTGACGATAAGAAGAGTTACAACCATAAGACGACTCTCTTCGTTCTGGATGAAATTGCCAGTGAGTTGACTGCTCAAGCGAACAAAGACAAGCTGGATGAATCCGATGGAGAGTTCGTCAAAGAGCCGGCTGACATCGATGAGCCTGAAGCCGGACCGAAAGAGTAC
>CAYTDR010001337.1:0-2068 GCA_964436185.1 uncultured Candidatus Obscuribacterales bacterium
TCCTGATGACATGTCACCTTTATGGCTCTCTTCATACTCTATTCTCCGAATTCAATGTCTGCACGGTGCAGCAACGACCAGTTCGATCGTTTTTATTCTATAAGAGATTGTCCGTCGGAAAGGTAACAATGGGCAGCCCGGATTGAAAGCGCGCTACTCGCGGAACCAAGATGATATCGAGCCTCGTTTCTTTGCAAGGGAGTCGAAGATTCGCGGAGGGACAACCAGCAAAGAAATTACCCTGTTCCAGCATATGCACCACAAATGGTGATCCAATGTGGCCAGACTGCGTGCACTGGGAATGCTCTATCGCCGACTGAATCGACCTACTCGCGGATGAGGAGTTTGGTCCAGGACTGAGCTTTGGCACCACAGTTCGAACGCATCGCGGCTCTAATGGTCGAATTGCAACAAATTCCCGAACAATTGATCTACGGAGGGATGTTCATGAACCGGAAAGCCCACCCATATGGGAGCCTTCGGACACCCGATTATAGCGCAACTCAAGTCAAAGCACTGACGTCATACTGGCGTCATTTTCGTTCGTTAAAGTGAGTCCGTGGTTTTTCAACCGACTCAACTGGCACAGCGCTGTTCTGCATTCAGTTGAGCCATAGTTATTTAGACCGCAAGGAGTCCACCAGGACGCTTTTGCTAAGAAAATGTGCATGACATTCACTGGAGAACACGCATGATTCAGGAAATAGAGCGGCGACCAGACTCTCTACCAGCGGTTCAAGAAAAACAATCAGCAATCATCTCCCAGGAAGCCTGGAGGGACATTAGTGCACTCCCTCCTCTTGAGCCTGAGATTAACAAGTTGTCTGGTGTGCTTCCAAATTTAGAAATCATTGATGAGTTAGATGCTAAGTCAACTGCAAGAGCTGAGGATCCATCAACCTCAAACCGCAGTCCCAAGGAGCCCAATGATACGGAGACCCTAAGCCCCAGTGCCGAGAACTCCGCTGAGACGGGGACCCCAATTCCCATTCCCGAGAACTCCTCTGAAACGGGGACGCCAAATCCCATTTCCGATAACTCCGCTGAAACGCCACCAGACCCAAGGAAGATAGAAGCCTTGGGTAAAGCTCTAGACTCAGACAGGTATAGGGAAAGAGAAGATGCAGAGAAGGCGTTAAAGGCCCTAGGACTCGATGCCTTACCGGAACTGGAGAAAATTCTATCAACGACATCGACTCCAGAGCAGAGAGTTCGCGCTAAAAGGCTAATCGATCATCTTGAGAAAACCTCGGTCGCATGGGAAAAGGATGATAAAGGGCGCAATACGGCCCTTTTCGGAGGAAAAGGCAGCACTGAACCAATATTGCGCTTTGGCTATGAAGGAACTCCTTCCGCCGCAAAGGCGGATTTGGTTCAAAAAGCCGATGGAACTTGGATTCTTCCTCAAAGTAACACGGCCGTACAATTCGATTTATCCAACTCACCCAACGGACTGGACCTAAGACTATACAATCACGACAGAACAAGAGTTTTAAGCTCGGTGTCAATCGATGGCTCAAACAAGCTCTCACGTGATTTGACTGATAGGACAGTGTCGAGAGCGCCAGGGGTCACTAACAGGCGTTAACTCGAAGCTTTGAGCACAACCGTTGTTCTTTGCCATGAATGCGGCGCCGAAACACACGTGCCATCATGCCGACAGGCCTGCGCCACGTCTATTGTCAAAAGTGCTTTCATCAGAAAAGAGTTGAAGAATAAGGACATCTCGTTGCGTGACAGCGACTGTTGTGAATCAGATGAACGATCTTCAATTCCTAAAACCTAAGCGGGGGACGAGGCTCGAACTCGCGACCTTCTGCTTGGGAAGCAGACGCTCTACCAACTGAGCTACACCCGCATGTTGCGAATTTTACCATAATCAAGAATTCGGTTCGTTGTCAGAAGCTGAAACGACTACTGAGCGCTCAACCTGCAACATCCAGCAAAGAGGCTGATTTGACCGCATATTCAGCAGTGGGAGTAGTCTGAAACGGTAGCTTTTCATGATGCTTATTCGAGGTCAGGATTGACCGACGCACGTTCATCAGCGTCAAAGAAGTAGTATTGC
>CAYTDR010001338.1:0-390 GCA_964436185.1 uncultured Candidatus Obscuribacterales bacterium
CTGTCTGTGCGATCTGCCACATTCCGGTCCATGCGCAAAGAAACGTGGCTATCAGTGCGGGAGAACGCGGTCTTCAAGAATATAACAATGGCAACTATCGGATGGCGCTTCGGTTCTACCGCCAGGCGAATGAGGCTGCTGAGAAGGAAGGAAAGTATTCGGATATCGAGAGAGCCGTGGGCTACCTCGGACTGGCAGAGTGTTTGCGATGTCTGGGACAGTTTGACGAGGCGGAGCAGTATTACAAGCGCTCCCTTTCCTTTAGCGAAAAGTTGAAAAAGAATATTTGGCTTTGGCATACGGGTTAGTGAGCAAAGATGAAGATTTGATTGAGGGAGTCTTGGGCCGATCAGCTAAATCTGGGACAATGGTCGTGGGTGGGGCAAAAGC
>CAYTDR010001338.1:400-2061 GCA_964436185.1 uncultured Candidatus Obscuribacterales bacterium
ATTCAATTACGGCCACGATTTACAACGACTTAGGAACTCTCTATTGCGACCGTGGAGACTATTCCAAGGCTCAGGAATATTGGCGGCAATCAGAGGCGCTTGGTGGTTCTGGCCTCTATCTTCCAGTGAACAATCTTTGCAGACTTTACCTGGAATGGGGGAAGCTCGAAGAAGCTCAACCGTACTTGCTGAAATCTGTAGAACTGGCTAAGAACAAAAAAAACAACAGGACAATCGCGATTCCGTTTAGCTGTTTTAATACAGGTTTCTTTGCTTTGCTCAAAGGTAGATATGCGGACGCAGAGACCGCCTACAAAGAATCTGTGAATAGTTGCGCTCGGTTGGTAGGCAAAAACCATACTTATTATGCGTTCACACTGATCGCGCTCTCGGACGCCTATTGCAAGCAGTCTAAGTATGTAGACGCTGAAAAAGTACTTCGTGAAGCGTTGGAAGTTATGACGCTTACGTTTACCGATGAGCATCCCGAAGTAGCCAAACTTCAAATTAAGTTGGCCAGTGTGCTTTGTGATGAAGGTAAATACAAAGACGCGGAGGAGCTCGCAAACAAAGCGATCAAGCAGGAAGAAGTTCTCTATAACGGGCAGGACAACGTATTTGTGGCTCGTGCCAAAGCAGCCCTTGGAAATATCAAACGACAAAGTGGTCAATACAAAGAAGCGGGAGAACTACTCGAAAAAGCATTGTCCGTCGCCAGCACTACATTAGGTGCCAAAAACCTGGAAGTGGCTGAGATGATGCGCGATCTTGCCAGAGTTAAACTGGACCAGGGTGACTACACCGACGCTGAAAGTCGTCTTAAAGTATCGCAGGAAGTGGTCAATAGTTTGACCGGTCCGGATCATCCGGATCGAGCGGCTACAGCGCGTGATCTGGGTTATTTGTACTTGAGGGAAGGTCGGTTCGATGAGGCGGAACCTCAGTTCAAACTAGCTTTGGAGCTGGCAGAACGTGTACTGGGTCAGAATCACACCGTCACCGCGGACAGTGCAAAAGATCTCGGTGACCTCTATTCGAAACAGAAGAAGTTCGAGCAAGCGCAAGAATTTTTGAACAAGGCTCTAGCTATAGACGAGAAACTGTATGGTGACAGCGCACCACAGGTCGCGGCGGATCTGTTTTCACTAGCTAATCTCTTTGAGGCGCAGGGGCAAACTGACCAGGCGGCTCCGCTCGTTAAGCGCGCAAACGCAATCCGGGCGAAACTTCCCGGCAGCACTGTTGCGGAACAGCCCACAGTACAGATCCCTGTGAGTTTCGATGGTGGCTCGGATCGTCCTGTCAGAGACAAGTGGGCTCTTGCAATCGGAATCAGCAACTTCAAAGAATCTTCAATCAACTTGAAGTTCGCTGCAAAAGACGCCACGGACTTCAGCAATTTCCTGGTGGCAAACCAGCACTTTAAGCCTGATCACGTCAAACTACTGACCGATGCAGAAGCGACTAGAGAAAACATAGTCGGGATGTTGGGCGATAAATGGCTTGGCAAGATGGCACAGAAAGATGATCTTGTGCTCGTCTACATATCAAGCCATGGAAGCAGCTCCATGGATGCTGCCGGTGGTGTGAACTTCTTGGTGGCACACGATACCAATCCAAAGAGCCTGATGGGAACAGGAATTCCTATGCAGTGGTTGACC
>CAYTDR010001339.1:0-2059 GCA_964436185.1 uncultured Candidatus Obscuribacterales bacterium
ACGCGTTCGCTATCATGCCAGCAATTTGACCCTTACCATTCCACTTACTGATGCAGGTCGAGCCGATGTTTTGAAGTCCATTGAAGAAGCAAAGAAACTGCGCAGATCTGTTGAACGACCACCCGTGACTGAGAATGAAAGACTCTGTGTTCACTGTTCTTTGGCACCAGTTTGCCTGCCGGAAGAAGCTAGGCTCTCACGTTCTGGATCGGAGGTTGCCGTTGAAGATACGTCGACGAGCAGTCCTTTGCGTCTCTTTCCGGCTGAGGACGAGAGAAAGATCCTGCACATCGTTGAACCAGGCGTGAAAATTGGCAAGGCCGGAGACCAGATAAAGATCACATACCTAGACCGCTCAGAGGTTAAGTTTCCGGCGAAACAGATATCGCAGATTGTGATTCACGGGCTTGGGCAGGTTTCAACTCAGATGCTCCGAATGTGTGCAAACGAAGATATTGGTGTTCACTACATCAGCGGCGGCGGGCAATACATTGGTTCGTTCACTTCCGGTACTAGCAAACGAATTCAGAGAAAGATCAGACAGTTCAAAGCGTTGACTGATGAAGAAGTTTGTCTTCGATTGGCCCGACAGCTTGTGTTCTGCAAAGCGGACTTGCAACGAAAGGTATTAATGCGTTCTGTTCGAAAGGAACAGGAATCACAAACGCAAATGGCCAAGATCGTGAGGCAAATTAAAATCCTCCAGTCGTACCTTGAAACCGTCGATAATCTTGACAGGCTTAGGGGCTTCGAAGGAAGCATTGCTGCTCTCTATTTTTCTGTTTTTGCACAGTTGATCTTGCCCGAGATACAAACGCAATTTGCATTCAATAAAAGAACCAGACGACCTCCAAAAGATCGTGTAAATGCTCTCCTTAGCTTTGGATATGCACTTTTGATCAAAGATGTGATTAATGCCATCAATGTCGTAGGTTTGGATCCGGCGTTCGGTTTCTATCATCAACCTAGGTCCAGCGCACCGCCACTGGCACTAGATGTCATGGAACTATTTCGGGTTCTACTCGTTGATATACCGGTAGTTAACTCACTGAATCGCTCGCAATGGGATCCCCTCGAAGACTTTGTCATATCAGGTATGCAGGTGTGGCTGTCAGACGAGGGAAAGAAGAAGTTTTTCTCCATCTACGAACGCCGTAAGTCAGACAATTGGAAACACCCAGTTATCGGCTACTCTCTTTCCTACTCTAGAATGATCGAGCTGGAGGTTCGATTATTGGAAAAGGAATGGATGAATGAGGGAGGACTTTTCGCGCAGGCAAGGTTGCGGTGAATTGTGGCAGGACGCAAGGAATGGTATCTAATCTGCTACGACATTAGGGAACCTTCCCGCTGGAGAAAGGCATATAAACTGCTTTTAGGCTATGGTGAAAGAATTCAATACTCAATTTTTCGATCGAGACTGACAAAAAAGGAGTTGGAGAAATTGAGATTAGAATTGTCGGATGTATTGGATAGTGTCGATAGCTTATTGATCCTGGTCATATGCGACAGTTGTTCTTCACGGATCCCGGCGATCAATCGATCGAGCGAGTGGTCTCCAGACGATGACAATCATCTAGTGATTTGATTCAAGCATCTGGCAATAGCTGATGACTTGATGGGACAGATTCTGCCAGAACCTGGACGTAGAGTCTGGATTAGAACTATTGCGGACAAAATCCACCTTGAAATTTTACCTTCGTCCGCTGAGATCCGCACGGCATAAGTTTTTTAGTCCGATTGGATGAGCTAAAATAGAGAAAGGATGACATTTCAAGAGTATGGGCGAACGAAGCAATGTGCAGGTACTTGAAAAAGACGTTTCTAGCCCTAACCAGTTCCTGTTTTTGGGATTCGCGACGATCCGCTCGATGTCTCCGTTAGGAGTTGAGCACACTCGGAAAGGCAGGAGCAGTTGCTTGAACGAATCTTGACGATCCGCTCGATGTCTCCGTTAGGAGTTGAGCACACTTGCAACATGAGTTTCATAACGATATGGATGGCACGATCCGCTCGATGTCTCCGTTAGGAGTTGAGCACAAAGCTGGATACGCTTTAT
>CAYTDR010001340.1:0-2058 GCA_964436185.1 uncultured Candidatus Obscuribacterales bacterium
ATGAGGTGTGTCTTGCCCAGACCGACGCCACCATATATGAAGAGTGGGTTGTAGGACTCTCCTGGTCTCTGTGCCACCGCCAGGGCGGCTGAGTGAGAGAAACTGTTGTGCGATCCGATGACGAACGTGCTGAAGGTGTACTTTTGATTGAGGTTGGAGATGCCGGTGGACGAGTACGGTTTCGCTGCCGCCGGTCGTCTTGGTGCTGCCGGGAGCCTGGCTGTGCCCGGATCTTGGGCTCTGCGTGCGGCGGCAAGCGAATAATCATGGTGTGCCGCCGGTGCGGAAGTTGGCGCTGCGGGCGGTTCTTCAACGGGTGCAATGCTGGCGAATGTGCCGGTATACTCCTCTTTCAAGAGAGTCTCGTCGATATCAAGCCGCACGCTGACAGGCTGATTGACGACCTGACTGAGCACCTCGCGCAGAATCGGCATGTAACTGCCGGCGATCATGCCCTTCATGAAGTCGTTGGGAACCCCGACGATCGCCTCGCCTTCGCGAAGGGAAAGAAGACTGGTAGCGCGGAAACAGGTTTGGTAAGCGGCGAAGGATACGCGTTTGGCGAAGTGTCCATGAGCTTCTTGCCAGATCGAGGGGAGTGGTCTCAACAAACGAATAGTCGTTTCTTCTTTTCCCATATGAATCGGTAAATCCTTTTTCAGGCTACACTTTGATGAGCAGTATTTCACGGAAGGGTATGTGTAAACAACTACCCACCGGCCCAGAGATAACCAGTGAAAGGTGCTTCCTGAGCCATTTTCTAGCCGACGAGAAAATCGAATCCTTGCCTCGAAGGGGCGATTTGGACTCGTCGAAATAACGTAAAATTTTTCGCCAACTCAGACACTGAATCGACTATAAACTGCTGGGCAAGATGATAACATAGCTCTTTGACCCAGGATACGCCAAGATTTTTAACCTTGGCTTTTCAGCCAGGAGTGTTGTCTCATGAAAAGAACACTGCGCGGATCACTTCGCAAAGCAAAGCGCCATGGCGGCTTTCTCTCTCGAATGAAAACGAAAGCCGGCCGTAAGGTGATCAAAAGACGTAGAGCCAGGGGCAGATATCGTCTGTCTCTATAGGTTGTGCTACCAGCGGAAGAGCGATTACGACGGGCGTCGGTATTTCAGCGCGCCTATAAAAAGCGCTGCATAGTCAGTACTCCCGTCCTCAGCTTATACGTTCTGCCCCGTCAGGGTGCAGAAGGTGGCAAGTATAGAAAGACCCACTGGCGACCGCTGGTGGGTTTTGTCGTGGCAAAAAAGGTCTCCAAGAGCGCCTGTAAGCGCAATCTTGCCAAACGGCGTTTGCGAGAAGCGTACAGGCTGAGACGACAGGAATCTTATGCCAACGAAGAGTCGAGCCTGCGGCTTGACCAGTGGTATACGCTTGTCTTTGTCGCCCAACCGCAGATAATCGCCGCCTCTTACAAGGACATAGAAGCTGCTTTGAACAACGCGCTCGTGCGAGCGGATCGAAAGTTTGGAGCGGGACAGAAGCTCGACAAAAGTCCCAAATTGTGATCTAGACCTTAATAGTAACCACGAGTTTCTAAGAGAAGATGCATAATTACTTCATAACGAAGTGTTCGCGCTTATTTTATATGGTTCGAAAATACGGAAAGTGTTGAAGCTGCTTGAGAATCTGACAACGTCTATCATTCGCCTGTATCAGAAGACGAGGATCTTGAGAGCGCCATCATGTAGGTTCTACCCTTCTTGTTCAGAATATATGGCGCAGTACATCGAGCAGCACGGACTTTTCCGTGGGCTGACAGCTGGACTAGTCAGGCTTGCTAAGTGCCATCCCTGGCATGCAGGTGGATTGGACGAGGTTCCTGAGCGAACCCCGAGAATTTTAGACAAAACGAGGTAGCTGGTGGATCTTACTTACTCATTCATGCTTCCAATTCTCGAGTTTTTCGAGAAGACGACACACAGCTACGGTTGGGCGCTTGTGCTACTGACGCTGCTGGTAAGAGCGTTGCTCTGGCCGCTGGTTTCCAAGCAAACAACAGAAATGCAACGGTTTGCTCAAGTTCAGCCGATGATCAAACA
>CAYTDR010001341.1:0-2050 GCA_964436185.1 uncultured Candidatus Obscuribacterales bacterium
CATGCTATCCAGTTCTTGCACTTCTTTGAAGTTATCCAAGAGGGAATTTAGGATTTTGGTGTCCTTGTCAGATGCGAGTTTCTCCCCGAATGACTCGACTAACTCCTGTTTTTCGAAGACTCCGTCTTTATCCAGATCGATTTTCGCCTTATTTCTGTCGAAGAAGTCGACGAAGCTGAGCGGGGCGACAGGCTGCTGTGTTTCCATTACATTTTCAATTTCCATTTCACTATTTCCTTTGTCGTGATGTTATTTCGGAGGACTCGACGAGGGCGATGTTGATACTGTATGTAGTATCGTCCACTTGCAAACCTTCTTCGACCAGCTTGGCGCGAAGGTTTTGCGGCATGTCCTTCCAAGTGATGTGATGTAAAATTTCAATTTTCTTGCTCCACTCTTGCAGTTGCCTCGGACTCTCGAGGGACCAGTGAAATTGGCTTGCATACCGGCTTGCCGGATGAGTGTCGGCATAGTCGAGCCAATAGGGAGAGATGGCATCGAAGAGCACGAAGCATCGATCGAACGAAGCGGAGAGGCGCTCAAACAGATTGCGAACGGCGGCCTCTTCCAAGTAAAAGAGAACTCCTTCAGCAACAATGAGGATCTCGCCGGAACTCTTCTCCACGGCGGTTTTAAGCCATGTATCGTCGGTGATATCGGAAGCAATCATCGTGCGCCAATCCGAATCCGCGAAGAACTTTCTGCGGGTGCGAATTGTCACAGGATAGTCGACATCCAACCACTGGCACATGGGGATGCCCAGGCGTTCATACCGCGTGCTCATTCCACAGCCCAATTCGACTATCAGCGGTTCGTCCGTCTCCTTCAAGAACGAATCGACGATCTTGTCGAACGCCAGCGTTCTAATATTCGACGTCACCTGGGTGCTTCCAGGGTGTTGTGTCGACTGGATCTCCTCGGAGAAATAATCGGCTATGTACTCGGCAGCGGGATCTCGAAAGAGCCCATCCGGTTTTCGGCTCTCGACCGCACGAGCCCAGAGCGGCAAGAGCATCGACTCTTGCACCACATTCAGTTCCACTCCGGAACGCATGACTCCGGAATTGCTACTCATGTAAGCGGGTGTCACATTCGGTCCGCTCTCCAACCAATTGCAAGTCATGATTAACCACCCTGCTGTTACAGCAAGTCGAAACAAGTAATTCTCGTGATATTTCGGAAGCACTCCCGCCTATCGAGGCAGACGTTCCACTACCAGCACGTAAATGCGAATGCCAAAGACAAGCTCACATTTGCAGGTCAGAAACAAATCACTTCATAGTTTGTGACTCCGCCCAGCGCTGAATATCCTTGGGTGTTATAGCGTCTATGAGTAGCCAGCGGCTGGGTGGCGAAAAGTCGTTAATTTCGCCAAAATGTTCAGCCATATTTCTGTAGATCATTTTCCGAATGCCATGGGTATCGCCCATGTGCTCACGCACACCATCTCTCCTGATGTAATAGTTTTGCGGGTCCGTGGCATCTCCATACATGTAACTAACAACACGGCGCTGCTCCAGCCGAGGAAAACTTTCCCGGGCAAATTCGAGCATCAACTGAGGCATCAGTCCCTTCCTGTCCAGTTGTTTTTCCAACTCATTGATAAACTCCGCTTCGTACGCAGGATCAGGCAGAAGGGCTGGAGTTAGCGGTTTGCGAGTATACACCTCGTCTCGCAGCAGAGCGGCATCCAGGTCCTTGCTCTCGATGCCAAGCTGTATCGCTTTGATTGTGTTCGAAACATCTTGTTCTAATTCATCTGACATGTGCAGTCTCCATCAGCATTTCCATCGGAACGCCAGTGATTATCCGAGCCGCAAAAATCCCGCCCCAGCGGGCCCATTCGCCCCAGGATGTCCGCGTTTTCAAAGCCCTCTCTGACGAAAGGGCCTTAACAAATTAGATTGCTCACCAAGCAGTTATGGGGATTTATACATGCCATCTTCTCGGTTGGACATCAAAACTTTCGATATTAGTCTAAAGTTTTTTGTCACAATCAGATCCGATTTAGCACCAATTATGACACCGTCCTGATGCCGGAGTCCGACGG
>CAYTDR010001342.1:0-2049 GCA_964436185.1 uncultured Candidatus Obscuribacterales bacterium
TCAAGGAAGCATCCATGCGCTTGTAGTGCCGGAATCAACAATCGTCTTTTTCAAAGAACGTCCATTCTTATATGAAAAACACGAAGACCATTTCCAGCCGACATTTGTCAAAACCGGATTAAAAACCGCGCAAGGAATAGAAATCAAAGAAGGCTTGCACGGCGATGAATTAGTGGTCATATCAGGTGCGGCACAGCTGCAAGCGCAGTCTGTACTTAAACCGGGAGGTGGACATTCTCACAACGAGGATGCCGAAGAAGCTAGCGAAGGTGGAAAAGCAGAACACAAAGAACATGAGGAACATCATGAAGATCACCACGACGACGAGGGCGGTCATGGAAAGGAAACAAGCAATTCAGCCTCAATGCTGATGATCTTCTTCGCCGGGGTATCGAGTTCTCTTATTGCTGTCGCGATCTGGGCTTTCTTCATCCGGCGTAGCCGGAAAGAAGGAGAGTAGAGATGCTTAATCGAGTAATCAAATGGTCGATCAATAATCGCGGCATAGTCAATACGCTTGCTCTGGTTTGGTTTGTTGTCGGCGTTATCTCAATCTTTTCGATGCCCGTAGATGTCTTTCCAGACTTTGCTCCGATTCAGGTCGTCGTGCTAACGGAAGCTCCCGGCTTTGCACCTGAGGAAGTAGAGAGTCTTGTCACAATCCCGCTTGAAGCGGGACTGAACGGAACCGCTAATGTCAAAGTGGTGCGCTCAATCTCGACCATAGGACTGTCAGTAATCACTGTCATTTTTCAGGATGGAACGAATGTTTTTACAGCTCGCCAATTAGTATCCGAAAAACTTCAAAGCACACGTTCTCGATTGGCAGCCGGGGTCCAAGAGCCAACCTTAGCGCCAATCACGACAGCCGCCGGTGATATCTTGAAACTCGGACTTTACTCAACCGGCAAAACCACCGCGATGGAAGTTCGCACGCTTGTCGATTGGACAATTCGTCTTAGATTGATGGCGATTACTGGAGTTTCGAACGTCGTAGTCATTGGAGGCGACGAAAAACAGTTTCAAGTGCTCGTCGATCCCAAGAAACTCAAGGAATACAACGTTACCCTCAACCAGGTTGCGGATGCCGCAGGTCGAAGCAGCACGAACGCCGCCGGAGGCATGCTGCGTACCAAGGACACAGAAAAACTAATTCGCGGTCTGGGTCGTGTCAGTTCACCAGAAGAAATAGCTGACACTGTAATTACAAGCCGCGATGGACTTTCCGTATTGCTCAAACATGTAGCGGACGTGAAAATCGGCTCGGCATTCAAAATCGGCGACGCGATTGTAGATGGGCACCACGGCGTTGTCCTTACAGTCATGAAACAGCCATGGGCGAATACTCTTGAAACCACCCGTCAAATCGAAAAGGCACTCGAAGAACTAAAAGAAGGCTTTCCTGCCGACGTAAAAGTGGTGACAACATTCCGGCAGGCGGATTTTATCGAGATCGCAGTCAAAAATGTAAGCGAAGCGGTTTTGCTTGGCGGCGTCCTTGTCGCTGTCATTCTTTTTGTATTTTTACAGAATTGGCGCGCCGCACTAATCTCTCTAACAGCTATTCCGTTATCGCTTTTATCCGCCATCATTGTTCTGAAATTTCAAGGCTACACAATTAACACGATGACTCTAGGTGGTCTAGCCATCGCTATCGGCGAGGTTGTCGATGATGCCATTGTCGATGTAGAAAACGTCTATCGGCGGTTGCGAGAAAACAAAGCCGCAGGTTCTCCCAAAACGGCGCTTAGAGTTGTCTATGAAGCCTCATGCGAAGTTAGAGGCTCAGTCGTTTACGCCACATTTATTGTCGGTCTCGTCTTTCTTCCTGTGTTATCGCTTGGTGGATTAGAAGGAAAGATTTTTAGCCCCCTTGCAATTTCGTATCTTGTTTCTCTATTTTCATCACTCTTAGTGGCACTAACTGTAACACCAGCAATGTGCTACTTACTTTTACGCAAAACTAGCAATCTGCCAGAGCATGAAACAAACTTCGTTGTCTGGCTGAAGGATAGATATCGACCAATGATCCGCGTTAGTTTGCGGCAT
>CAYTDR010001343.1:0-2038 GCA_964436185.1 uncultured Candidatus Obscuribacterales bacterium
GATCACGAGCGCGATCTCCAACAGATCTTCCGTCATAACCTTTCCTGTCCGTCAGAACAACTTTTCTCCAGTCAACACTGGCTACAGCAGGCAGGAAGAAGACGATCAGTCCACAGGTCTCAACGATAGTGCAGAGCCGATATCCAGAGAAGATTTGCACCGAGCAATGAACAATTTGATGACCCTGCTTTCCGATCGTGAGCGAGATGTGATCCAGTTGAAATTCGGACTTAGCGATCAAGAACCATTGTCCTCGCGCGAAGTAGCATTCAAACTGAGAATGAATCGAGAGCAGGTTGGAAAACTATCATGCTCAGCGATGCACAAATTGAAAAATGCGGTGGTTAGACAGTCTACGTTTCTCGGTTTTCCCGCCTGAGCCATGGCTACGACTGCAGAACTGAAGCACCGATTTGTGACAACAATTGAGACATAACCTAGGAATGAGTTGGGTTTAGAACCCGAACAAAAACAGGTAATGCGACTGGATGATTCCGGCAGGGAAAGTCACCAGTCGCTTTCTGCACGTTGAGACATATGCATGCGTTCGATGATGCGATCACTTAGAAAGTCAACTGGAGGGTCCGATTGCCGTCGAAATAAAGGTTGAGACACCATTAGAACACAAACTAAAGTGTCTTCAAAATCTCTCTCTAAGCTTATTCTCGCCTGCTATAACTTGTAATTGTTGATATCGCAACTGTACACTTGGCGTTTGTAGGAGCAGGTATCGTATATGGAACAAATGTTGGGAGCAGACGTTTTCTTGCCTCAAGGATTCTGTTTGCGCTGGAATCCGCAATTAATGATGATAATGGTGGCAGGTAACCTGTTGGTTGTCGGCGGGTTTTACTCTATTCCAGCGGCCTTAGTCACACTTCTGAAGAGGAGGGAAGACGTTGCCTTTCATTGGATGTTCAAGCTCTTCGCCACTTTCATCTTCTTCTCCGGTACGACCCACCTCCTAAAGATTCTCACGATCTGGTATCCATGCTATTGGCTAGCCGCCTGGACTGACTTTATTACCGGTGCGCTTTCGGTTGTAACAGCTGTGCTTCTGTGGCCATTAATTCCCAGGATTATCGCAATGCCAAGTCCGGAAAAGCTGCAGACTGCCTACGACGACATAAAAATGGAAATGCGAAAACGGGAGGAGGCGGAACACAGAAGCAAGCTACTGGCGTCCATTGTCGAGTCTTCCGATGACGCTATCATCAGTTTCTTTCTCAATGGCACGGTTCTGTCTTGGAACAAAGGCGCTCAAGAGCTTTTCGGTTATTCAGTCGAGTCGACCATGGGTAAATCCTTGAATCAACTCATTGGTCCCAATATGGGTGCGCTTGTCGACATCCTGAAAAAGGGCGAGCACGTGGATGCATTGGAGTTGACTTACTCGAGGGCAGATGGTCAGGAAGTCAATCTGTCAGTTAGAGTTTCGCTGATTAAAGATGGTAAGGACAACGCTACCGGTGCTGCCATCTTTCGTGACATAACTAAGATGAAACAGGCTGAGCGAGAGCTGCGTATTACATCAGAGCGGCTTACTCAGTCGAACAAAGAACTGGAAGAGTTCGCCTGGGTAGCGGCTCACGACCTGAAAGAGCCGGTGAGGACGATGGGCACCTATGCCAAGCTGCTTTGTCATGAGTACAAAGACGAGTTGGAAGGGGATGGTAATCAGTTCCTCACATACATAAGTGACGCTTCAGTCAAGGCAATAGGACGGATTGACGACTTCTTACAGTTCGCCAATGTTGGTAGAGAGAGCCTGGCGCCAAGGAGCGTGGATTTGAATTCTCTGGTTGAAGACGTTGTTCAGGATCTCAACCGGGCCATCACAGACTCCGGTGCCACTGTATCCGTATCAAAGCTGCCGTCGGTTCTGGGCAGAGCGGAGTACATCGCATCGCTGTTACAGAATCTGACCAGTAATGCCATAAAGTATCACGGCGAACGTTCACCGGTCGTTACTATTGACGCCACCAGAGCCAACAACAGTGAATGGTTCCTTGGTATCATGAGTCTGAGTAGGATAGAA
>CAYTDR010001344.1:0-2038 GCA_964436185.1 uncultured Candidatus Obscuribacterales bacterium
CTTCTAGAGTCGAACTTCAAGCTTGTAGGTTTGTGAGCGAGCAGAGCTTTCTGAAACCGTTGTTTGATTTCGGATCGTCCGGTTGTAGAGTCACCTGACTCATCAATATAAGTTGCATCTTCCGTAAATACGGCAGACATCTTTTCAGCATCACCTGCGATGGCAGCTGATGCGAGTACATTCATTTGCGCCTGGATCTCCGAGTCAGCCGCGCCACCATTCTCCTGCACCTTGACTTTCTTGGTTGCCTTCGAAGCTTTCGCCTCAGCCGCAACGTTGGAGGTTGATGTTTGTAAAGTGAGAACGAACAGTAATGAAAAAGTGCTTAGCAGTACTTTTTTAACAGAAGTCATGAGCTACCCCTTGATTGCGGGATGTCGAACGGACGGAAACCCGACCAGAATACTCGAAAATTATCCAGCACCTGCATGAGTGTTGTCCACGTTCCACTCTAATGTAAAGAGCTTGATGTCCGCTCAATCTTGCTGACTGATTCTCTGAACCGACTGAGTATTTGGACTTTCAACGCTGCTGCCGACAACTGAATTTCAGGGTTTTCCCTCTATTCTTATTATTTTAGCGACTATGCGTTTCATTGACATGCCACCACTCGCGGTTGTACGACTTCCGACTTGGTAAGTGGAATCGACCGAAATTGCATGGCGAGCAGATGATAAAGTTGTCGAGATAAAATTTACGTTCTTTACCAAGCAATTGCACTGACCCGTGTCCTGTGCATTTTAGTGCGCAAGCCTGGCGAATTAAGATTCGAACCAGGCTTTATTTGGTCATCGATCAGCTAAGATAGTGCTGGAGCCCCAACAAGGCGACAATGATGATGAAGAACGCTCAGAACTTTCGTTGCACCTCTATTTCTGCTCTGCTGTTAATTGCTCTTGCTGCATCGCCTCAGAGCGCCATTGCAGGCCCACTGGACACTCCGGTGCAATCGCCAACAGAACCCAATGTGGCCCTGCCGAATCAGGCAGAGGCCGCTGTCGAATTCACGAAAGATTGGGACAAGATTCAAGCACTCGCCGACGAAGCTATGAGGCAGTGCGAGTATGGGAATGCCGAGCGCCTTCTCAAGCAGGCAGCAGTTAAAGCACGTGCCTTTCCCCCTGGCGATATTCGACATTCCAAAAGTGCTGGTGACCTCGGTCGGCTTCTTACTATTAGAGGTCGGTTCGCAGAAGCAGAACCTTTCCTCGAAGAGGAGTTCTGTCTCAGGGATCTCTCTACTGCCAATGAAAAAGGAAAGTTGGTAGTACCATCCATGGGCTCACTGATACGGTTCTATTTGCGCTATGGAACTAACGAAAAAGCCGAGCCGCTGACTGAGGAGCTGCTCAGTTTCATTACTGGAAAATACAACGACCACATCGCCAGTACGCAAGGAAGTATCAAGCTCAAGGCCGGGCAGCCACTGGTGGGCTGGGCCGGCACCAGGGCTCCGGTGGTCAACGACCCATTAGTAGAATGGGCGATTACTTGCGATGATTTGGGTAATCTCTATGTCTCTCGCGGCAACCTGGATATGGCTGACAGACTCTTCAAAGCCGGGTTGGATCTGAAGGCGACAGTTCTAGGAAAGAAACATCTATCGCTGGCTAATAGTTATGATAGTCTCGCCGGCGTCTGCCAGGCACGCAACCAGGATGAAGAGGCAGAATCTTACTATCGCGACGCACTGGAAATTACCGAAGGCATTCTTTCTTCGGACGACCCTAAAATTTATTCCCGATTGGATAAGCTTGCCAAATGTTTGATGAAGGAAGGGAAGAAAGAGGAGGCTGAACAGCTATACCTCAAGGCTTCGAAATTGGCATCGGATCAAGCAGTCACAGGCAACACTCAGCGAGCACTCTTCGCTCTGGGATGCCTTTACTCCGATCAAAAAAACTACAGTGCTGCAGCTCCTATACTGGAGCAATCATTAAGGATGGCGCAAGAATTTCACGGTGATTGCTCGGTTCAGATAGTTCCGTATCTTCGCAAGTATGCTTATGTTCTCTACTACCTCGGACGGAAAGGGGAA
>CAYTDR010001345.1:0-2022 GCA_964436185.1 uncultured Candidatus Obscuribacterales bacterium
TGAGCGACTTGGCCATCTCTCTTTGATCGTCGTGCACCAACGGTGAGAGAACGAGACTATGTCTGTCGAAGTAGTAGAGTCCCGGTTCCAATCCATCAACGCGATGAATATATAGGTAGAGATTGATCAGATTTTGAACTCTGTCCACATCTCCTGCCTGACGATCGAATCCTCTCGGTCTCTGGAAATCAGCCATGAATCCGGATGTTGCACAGCGAAGAATATACTCTAGATGCACAACGGATATACCGGTAATACCATCCATGTCGACAGCAGAACGCCGTACGCGGATTGTTTTGTGACAGGTCATATCCGCCTGTAATGCGGATAACGAGCCCAGATCGCTTTCCAGACAAGTCTCGGTCGAGAACGCGACAATCCGGCCCGGCGGATCACCGGCGGTGGCATCTACGGATTGAGCAATCGATTCCGAAGCACTTGACACAGCACGAATCGATGATTGAACCTTCTTCCAATCATCAATCGAGTAAGAGGTTGAATGATAGACATCATCTATAGGGTCATACTTCACTCGACTCTCAGACAACTGGTTCGGTTTCCCCAGGTTGACCGACATTGAATCGGCGGCTGGTAGATTGCTCCAATTTGTCGCCAAACTCTCGACAAGTTGATTTTTCGATGGTGGCGTTCGCTCAGGGTCACTTTTTTTGTCACCACCGGCGCCCCTTTCTATCTTTGCCTTCTCGACTCCCTGGTTCGGATACAAGGCCAGGAGAGCGAGGGGGCGTTCATCCGTCTCTTCCAAACCGAGATAGCGTGTGAGAGCCTGATCCGGAAACAAGGCAAACGAAGTGCTCGTCCAACCGAAACTGGCAGCAGCAAGTGAAAGTGAAGCCAGCGCATGCCCAAGGTCATGCTGGCAATATCTGAAACCGCGCGCTTCATACTTCCAGCTCTCCCTCCAGAAAATTGAAGAAAGGCAGATCAGAATGTCCGGTTGTTCGAAATCGGTAGCAAGACAGTTCCATAATGGTGTCACCGTATCGCCCTGGACTCTCCGCTCTAATTGATGGTCGAGCACCTGATAGTGGTAAGCACCGCTTTCAATACCATCTAGATCGCGTCCAAGCAGGATATGTGTTTCGGTCGGATGAAGATTGCCTGACGAGGCATTAACCCTTAAAGCCCACTTGTGATTGGTACCTCGAACTTGCTTCCAGGCGCTTATTGCCATTGCGTAGTAGAGCAGATTCGAGATGAAGAGGCTGGTAGCAGCCATCGGTTCGTGAGCATATTTCGATAATCTTGGCGACTGCTCTCCTGACGAGTGGTCTTGCAAAGCGATATTTGCGGTAGTCGATTTCTTTAGAGCATCTGACGCCAAACTAGCTTCCAGCCCGGGCGATGAGCGTTTTGATTCCAGTGAGAAGAAGCTCTTTTCCGAATTGACCGTGCCACCATGGGCGGTCGGCCAGTGAAGATGGTCAAGAAAACTCAAGTGCACATCGACAAAAGATGAGTCCCACTCTTCTATTTCCTGAGGAAGCTTCACTATCTCGCAGCCTTGATAGCGCCGGAATGGATTTGGATGATTGTTCCAATCAAGCAACCGACCGCCTGAGAACAGACTTTCCATTGTGTGCTTTGTGGTCTGGTGGTATTGGTAGAATGTGGTGCTTTTGAGCTTGCTCATCTTTTTTTCCGAAAACCACACAGCGCGCAACGTTCACGCGCCCGGAGTGGCACTCTCTGGTAGAAAGGCTCTTCTGAACCTGCGCCGGGATTATGCGGGACCTCGCTAGCTTAGCATCGCACATAGTTTCTCGCGCTATAGAAGGGAGGAGAAGAAAAGAAATCCTTTCTTCTTCAAATCATTCGACGATTGGAACAAACATTTACAACTATTGACGAGAATCACCCAGCATCATTTCGATTCTGGTCGCGTAATTCCTGATTGAAGTGGAAAGACGCGATACAGAGCGGGTTTCTAAGAGGGCAACTCCAGTGTTTACCCTATAGCCCGGAAAAATTCGGAAAATTTATGCTGGGTATACCTGCCGC
>CAYTDR010001346.1:0-2021 GCA_964436185.1 uncultured Candidatus Obscuribacterales bacterium
TTTGTTGATCGCTTACTGGATGTTGCTGAAGAACCCTAGAGCGTCTTCCACAGTCATGTCCAGCACATCGGAAATGGACTTTCCTTTGAATTTCACTTCCAGAGTCTCTCGATTGTATCTGGCTCCTTTGCAAACATCGCAAGTGACAAATACGGAGGGAAGGAAGTTCATCTCGATCTCGTTCATGCCCTCGCCGCGACAGGCCTCGCATCGGCCGCCTTTGACGTTGAATGAGAATCGCCCCGGCAGATAGCCGCGTGCTCGCGCTTCGGTGGTCATGGAAAAAACTTCTCGAACTGCGTCGAACAGTCCCGTGTAGGTTGCCGGGTTGGATCGTGGCGTCCTGCCGATCGGTGATTGATCGATATCGATTACTTTGTCTATGTGCTCGACACCTTCCAGACGCAACAACCCCTTGGGCGGAGGAACAGTGCCGAAGACATAGTGCCTGAGCGCCTCGTAGAGTAGATCGTTAATAAGTGTGGATTTTCCCGAGCCACTAACACCGGTGATAGCTACGAACTTGTTCAAGGGCAGCTCGACGGAGACGTTCTTTAGATTGTTCAGTTTGGCTCCGACCATTTTGAGACTGCGTTTCTGTCCCGCTCTTCTTCTTGCCGGGACATGAATGGCTTTGCGACCGGAGAGATACGCCCCTGTCGAGGAGCGTTGGCTATTGCAGATGGTATCAATATCGCCCTCAGCAACAAGATAACCTCCATGCACTCCGGCACCAGGGCCGATATCAACAATCCAGTCCGCAGCACGAATTGTATCTTCGTCGTGCTCGACGACCAGAAGCGTATTACCCAGATCTCTGAGTTTTTGCAATGTCGCTATGAGCCTGTTGTTGTCCCTCTGATGCAATCCCACGGACGGCTCGTCCAAAACATAAAGAACACCTGATAGTCCTGATCCTATCTGGGTTGCCAATCGTATTCGTTGGGCCTCGCCACCAGATAAGGTGTTGGCTTTTCGTTCCAGAGTGAGGTAATTCAAGCCAACATCAGAAAGGAATTTTAGACGAGCTCCGATCTCAATCAAGACCTGATGTGCGATTTTGCGATGTCGTTCTGTGAGCGCATCCGGCAGCTCTTCGAAAAACTCTTTCGCCTTAGAGATTGGCAGACTGCAGATCTTATGAATCGGCAATTCACCGATGGTGACAGCCAGACTCTCCGGTTTCAACCGGGCGCCATCGCAGGCAGTGCATGGCATCTGAGTCATGAAGTTCTCAATCTCTTGCCGAACCTTGTCAGAGCCTGTCTCTTCGTGCCGTCTTGCCAGATTGGTCACTACACCTTCGAAGGCTTTTTTATATGTCCAGAATTCTTTGCCGTCGAACGACTCATGCGCAAGTTGAATTTTCTCCGAGCCCGAACCGGTGAGAACGATGTCCTGATGCTTCTTTGCCAGCTTCTCGAACGGTACGTCTACCTTGAATTTGTAGTGCTTCGCTACCGACTCAAGAAGTTGATCGTAATAAGAATTGCCGGTTTTAGCCCACGGATAGATGGCTCCCTCACTAAGCGTTTTGGTTGGATCCGGCACGACCAGATGCGGATCTACCTCGAAAGTAGAGCCCAGACCATGACACTGATCGCAAGCACCATAAGGGCTATTGAAGCTGAAGACTCTTGGCGAAAGCTCGGAAAAACTAACATTGCATGTGGCGCAGGCATAGTTTTCGGAGAAAAGTAACGGCTCTTTGACCTTCTGTTTGCCATTGCCCTCATCGCTTTTTTCGGGCGACGTAATATCGATGAGAACGTTCGACTTACCCCACTTGAGACCGACGGCAAGGCTGTCTGCAAGCCGCGATTGAATGCCGGGTTTCATCACCAGACGATCGACTACCAACTCGATGTCGTGCTTTTTGTTTTTGTCCAGTTTGATCTCATCATCGAGATGGAAAACTTCCGAATCCACTCGCACCCGGACGAAGCCTTCTTTTCGCAGGTCCTGGAAGAGCACCTGGTACTCACCCTTTCTGCCTGATACCAGTGGTGCCAGCACTTGCA
>CAYTDR010001347.1:0-2020 GCA_964436185.1 uncultured Candidatus Obscuribacterales bacterium
ACACCATTTATCATCCCTACGCTAAAGTGACAGGCAATCAAGCCGTCGTGACTTTCAAAGCAATCAAAGAGGTAGGCGGCAAGAATCCGGAGAAGCTGGTTTCGAAGTGCACAGACATCTTCGTCAAAGAAGATGGGGTCTGGAAGAAGCTCCACTATCGCACCGATTGGGCGAAAGAAAACCTCTAAACTGTTTTTTAACCTCCATCGGACAGTCAGCATCGGCATGCTGGCTACGTTTTTTAGCATCAATGCTATGTTTCCGCAAATGACCGCACTCTGGATTGTCAAGTTTAAACTTGATAAAAATGATTAAAAGTGCACAGATTCTGGATATCGCCTGGGTTAGCCTGGGCATGTTTACGAATGGGGATATCGGGTTGCAGAAAGGCAAACGGGCGTCGAGCCGAAATGAAGGAGGAGATCTAATGTCTCCATCATGTCCCTTTGACTCGCCAGAAAACAGGTTTCTGGCAGCAAACCCGAATACCGGATCAGAGCAGCTTAGAGAATTAGGAAAATCAATAGACGAGTCAGTCCTGCAGTATCTGGCGGAAAACAAGAGTACGCCGCTGGACTTGCTGATTGAGCTGGCTGATCATGATTCGGTGGCGGTTCGGATGGGGCTGGGAGATAATCCTGTCACGCCGATTCACATCTTATTCAGGCTAGCTCGAGACGAGTCGACAGAGGTCAGGTTCGCGCTGGCGGAAAACCATCACCTGCCACATCCTGTTTTGGTCGTGCTTCTCGAAGATGAGAACCCCTGGATCAAGATGAGAGCGGAGAAGACTTTGACCAACTTGGGACTGCCAACCGAAGTTAAGGTCGAGCAGAGATCAGAAGCGGACAATCAGATTCACGTTCTGGTTGCTGAAGACAATGCTCACATCAGGTTCCTTATCTCGCGTATTTTGGACAAGGATGCGGATATAAAAGTGGTGTTTCAGGCTGAAGATGGTAGAGCTACCGTGGAGCAAACATTTCTCTGCCATCCTGACGTTATTTTGATGGACATCGCCATGCCGAACATGAGCGGAGTCGTGGCTACTGAAATTATCAAGAAACAAGCACCGAAGACCAAAGTGATCATGGTCACCGGCAGTGACACCGAGGACGATATTACGAAGGCATTCAAAGCCGGCGCTGACGGTTACTTCCTGAAGTCCACGCCGTTCAGCGAGCTTCCCAGATGTATCAAGTCAGTCTATGCTGATGCAAGCTGGTTGGATCCGGGCATCTCCACCACGATTCTGAAGAAGTGCTTCATGGGCACACGAGTCAAAGGCAAAGAAGAAACTTTTGCCTCAGCGGAGCATGAAGTGGCTCTGAGCGTCATAAACGTGCAAATAGATGCGATGTTGGAAGACGAGGTCTTCGAGGACGCTATTCTCTTGTGCAAGGCAACAATCAAGCTGTGTGAACGCCTGTACGGCAAAAACGCCCAGGTCACGGCCCAGTGGATTGCCAGGTTGGCGGAGATCTACTTCTCGACGCAAGACTACAAGATCTCGGAAAACATTCTGCTGCAGGGGTTGAAGAAGAACGAGCATCTTCTCAACCATGCCGATGAAAACGCTGACTATGTAATAGTTTTTCTTGGCAAAATGGCGGAAGCACAGGGCAACCCGCAACAAGCGGAGTTGTATTACACGTGGTCTCTGAGAATTCGGGAACGTCTGGGTGACCCCCGCAAGATCCGGGAAGCCAGAATCAAGTTGGAGCAACTCAACTACAGCTGACATGGGTTCCTGCAGAAATTCAGGGATTCATGCAATCGTTTGTGGAGCCCCATATCCTATCTTAGCTGAGCAAAGAGGGTTCGAAAGTTGGATTTCTTGACAGATAGTGGCTTTATTCCGCACGGCCAATCATTCAATTGGAACGCTGCGCTGCTTTGGTTTTTCGTCGTCTCGAACATTGTAATCTTTGTATCGTTCTTCTCCATTCCTGCTGCACTGCTGGTGTTTATTAGAAAACGACGAGATGTGGCATTCTCCTGGATGTTCTCGTTGTTTGCC
>CAYTDR010001348.1:0-2018 GCA_964436185.1 uncultured Candidatus Obscuribacterales bacterium
CCCGACATAAAGGTGGCTGCCAAGACTGCGACACAAGCTGCAACCACTGATAAGAGCATTGCGGAGACGGGGACGCGCTCCATTGTAGAAAAGAGAGTCTTTCCTGAGCAGTTCAAATTGGCATTGCCCCTGATGCCACGACGTTTCTCCGTCGATCCATCGACAACTCGATATGAGCTCTATGAGCCGCCCTTCGGAGGTTTTATCATTTGCTCGATATTGGTTGATGCTGATCCTGCTCAATGGTCCGTACCAGGACCCTTGCTCCTCGACCATGTGATGTCGTCTTTTCCTATGACTGAAATTTCACGTCGCTCGCTGTCTTACAATGGAGCTCCCGGACGAGAATTGGAATGCGTTCTCCGACCCTTCAGTTCAAGGTTGAATGTTCGCGGATTGCCGGATACCGTTCAACTGCGAGATGATGCCAAACTTCGCTCACCATTTGGATTCAGTTCCGCGCTTGCGCCAATATTTGCATCCGGCGAAGAGGGTGCCGAGCGTGCCAAAATCAGGTGCTTTCTTGTTGGTCGCAGAATCCTGATCCTAGCCGCTTATGGAACGAAGGAATGGTTGAAGACAGACCATGTGGTGAATTTCTTCGACTCGTTCGAGATAGTTGGGAAGTAGCAAGATGGCACGACGATGCGTTTCTGTTGCATTGATGATTTTGTTGGTCGGTTTGTCACTGAAACCACCTGGCTTCAGCTCTCATGCAATGGCGGTGGAGACGTCCAATGACTCTGCAGGCTCCCTCAATAAATTGTCTGACTCGCTGTTCAATGAGTGTAAGAAACTGATTGGGCAGTACTACGAGAGGGCGAAAGTAAAACGAGTCGGCAACAAAGTTATATTCGACTACAAAACCCGCAAAATGGCGGGCGCACCTCGTGAAATGCAAGGAATTGCACCTGATCTCGGCGGCGTGTTGGGCGAATTAGAATTGATTCCCGGGCAGTACAAAGGCAGAGTTCAACTGCCTCAACAGTACAACGAGTACGGATTCTACTCAGTCATCTTGATGGCTCCGTATTCTCGCGTTCATAATTGCCATCTTTACACTCGTTTGTATTATCCGTCTGATACCGAGCAGTCATTCGTTGAAGATTTCCGTAACTTCGTGCTTGATTTCGAAAAATGGGCGCCACCAGATGCGGGGGCAGCAAGGTCCATGCTGGACGAGGGAACATCTCCTTCAAGGTCATACAGAAACACCGCAGTACAAAATTCTTCGGGTGAAGTGGGTAGTGCATCAGGCGTTGATGAGTCGTCGGAGCAGAGAGGCGTTGACGGAGCAGGGGAAAAATCTTCTCAATCAACAAAACAATTCTTCTGGCGAGCTGAGAATGGCAAGAAAACTTTCTATATCCTGGGAGCATTGCCTTATGTCAGCGATGGTTCAACTTCAAGATTCAACGAAGGTCCGCTGTCATCTCAGCTTGATGCGGTCTTGCCGCTGACAAAGCAAGTCTTTCTAGGCAACACTGATTTCCAGGCGGACATGCTTGGCGATAAGCGAATTTACCTGTCCGCTCAGGACAGACTGGCGCTTCATATCTCTCCCTCTACTCGGGAATGCTTGGACAAGTACTTTGTCTGGTCCGGCGAAAATCTCGCTATGTATGATTATTTCAAACCCTGGTTCGTAAGCACTGCTTTTGACCGTTCGCTTGCCAGACTCGATGGGTTCTCTCCGGGCAACGAGCGCGCCATCCTGCATGAGAAGGCGAAGAAGAATGCAAAATTAGTTACGGATTTGGAAAGTAAGAATGCTCGCGTGGACAAACTGGATGCATCGGCAAATGACCTTCAAGATCGCATGTTACGTCTTGCAGCTCTCAATCTGATGAGTTTCAAGAGAGCTCAATCGGACATGGAAAAGGCTTACCTGAACGGCAACGAAGAGGAGCTCTGGCAAGCATACTCAAACGAGGCTCGAAAAGATCAAGGTCTCAGTGACTTGTTGTATGAGCAGATAAAGACCAAAAACTCTTCCTTCGTGGAGAGACTATTGTCTG
>CAYTDR010001349.1:0-2016 GCA_964436185.1 uncultured Candidatus Obscuribacterales bacterium
TTCTTCTCGAGATTCTGCGAGAAAAACTCACGGCTCAACTTCTCCAGCTCGTCTTGTAGTTCGACGCTGACTCCATGACCGGTGACGTAGAAAAAACCATGCAGCCGACAGGCTCTGGCAATTGAGCTCGCTGCGGCCTTGCTCATGACTTTAGAGTCCATGGCGGAAATGTCTATTACAGGAATTGCTGCTTGATCTAGAGTTCCCATGTGTTGTCCTCGAAACCGCTTTTGATTGAGTATACCGAGAACTCGACTGATTTTTCGACGGTTCACCATGGAATCTGCATCTGTCACTTTTAAGCCGCAACGCAAGCAAACCAGAGCTGAGCTAGTGCTGTCGCTCCTGTAACCAAGCCTTGGATTTGCAGCAGGTCTTTCGATCTGCCCACACCGAGAAACATTTATATATATTCTGAACTTTGCCGACTTAACTGTATGAGAGCCGAATTGTATAGTTTATAGTGGCGTTTGAACGGAAACTCAATTCAGTATCAAAGTGTCAGTGGTATTCGATTCTGAGTCTCGAACGAAATAAAGGTCTGGGACACCAGGTTGATCGGCAAAATAGATGCATACGCGCAAGTCGAATCAATTGCAAAGTAACAACGCTGTCCAAGCGAGTTGGAGGGAAATGATGGTAAACAATTCATCGAGTGATGAGGATGATGGGTGGACCGTCATTGAGATTCAGGTACCGGCTGACAGCGAGGACATGGCCTCGTGGGTACTGATCTACTCCGGCGCCACCGGATGCGAGGTTGTTGAGTGCGATGAGTCTCAGAACAAAGGGTCCGAGCAGGCCGAAACCAAAAGCGAAGAAGAAAATGGTAACGAGCCAGTTTCGACCACAGACCAGCTGGTGTTTATCCGAGCTTCCTATCGATCCGAGTCGGTGAACACAGAACAATTGCAGAAAGTTGGCGCACTGCTGGAAGAGTATGGATTCGCTAAGAGCATTCAGTCCATGCGAGTATTCAACTTGCCGCAGGAAGATTGGCTGGCAAAATGGAAAGAAGTTTTCAACCATTTCCAGGTCGGAGATTCTTTCCTCGTCTGTCCAGTCTGGCAAAGAGATCAAATGACTGATGATCAGCTCCAGAAGTGCAAAATTATCTATATCGATCCAGGCATGGCCTTCGGCACCGGGCTACACGCCACTACACAATTTTGCTTGCGCATGATCGAGAAGTATTCTCCTGAAGGAGAGGTGCTCGACGTTGGCACCGGAAGCGGTATCTTAGCAATCGCCACCGTGCTCAACAAAAACAGTTCCCGCGCCGTTGGTCTCGATACCGACCCAGTGGCAATCGAGAACGCACGAAAGTGTATGGAAGCCAATAATCTCAATGACGAGATCGAACTCGTTACCGCCTCGCTCGAAGCTGTCAGCGGGCGAAAGTTCAACGCGATTCTATCTAACCTCACTGCAGAAGATATTCTTTCGTTGCTGCCGGAGTATGTCACCCTATTGGAGTCGAATGGAATAATCATCTGCGCGGGGATCTTGTCGGAAAAAGCAGACAAGGTCGAAACGGCAGCGAAAAACCTAGGGCTCGATGTAGGCTTGAAAGAGGTGTCCGGAATGTGGACCGGCCTGGTTCTCTCAGGGACCAATTAACCGCAAGGAGCTCGATGTCTTTTGAGCCTTGGACACCAATGACTTCAGCCTTATTTTGCTGTTTTCTTTGGGGCCGCCTTAGCAGAACTCTTTTTCACCTTGGAAATTGATGTGCTCTTCTTAGTGGAGCTGCTTGCGGTTGCGCCACCGTCTGCGGTGCTCGCCGCTTTATCGGAAGCGCTCGAAACCGGCGGCTTAGCGGCCGGAGTTGTTGTTTCACCGTCAGCTTGACTTGCGGCTGGCGCCTTATTTGCCGCCGCGGTCAGATCTATATTGAACTTCTGAAAGACTTTCTCAACCGCATCGATATCAGACCGCGTCCACCCCTTCGAGGCAGCATCGGACTCCATCTTCCTCATCTCATCGAGGCGCTTCGAAAATTGGTCGACCTCCGCC
>CAYTDR010001350.1:0-2006 GCA_964436185.1 uncultured Candidatus Obscuribacterales bacterium
GATAAACCGCTCCACAGCTACCATGCCGTTGTCCACTAGATCCACTGTGAAGCCGAGATCCTGCATCATAAGTTGTGCCACCTGGCGATTAATTGCATTATCATCGGCAATCAAAACGCGCTTCTCGACGGCATCTCCCAGGACTTCTGCAAGGTGATCGTCACTGCTCGCCCTCAATGCATTCTGAAGTGTGCGCTCCATTTCCGGTGACAACATCCCGGAAGTCGTTTTTATTTTGGGTGAAGTAGGACTGTCTTTCTCGCCCCCATCGCCGGACTTTTTACGCAGCCGCACTTTAGGAAGATCGTCGCCGAACAGATCGAGGTCGGAATCCGGTGCGGCCACCTTTTCCGCCTTGACAGTATCATCTGGCTCGCTCATGCCGGTGCTAAGCGGTTGTACCTTCTCAGCCCTGACCGTTGCACCCTTGAGTGTATCGCCCTTGCGCGGAAAACGAACGATGGGAAGCTCCATATCGTCATCCAACTCGGAAAGCAAGTTCTCTTCGACAGAAGTCTCCGGCAACGCTTCCGACTTGACAGCTTTGCTTTCAGATGTGCGCGCTTCCCCTCGCTTGGGAAACTTGATCATTGGCAGTTCTAGATCATCATCGTCGTCGAACGGCTCCAATTCCGGTTCTGACTCCGGTTCAGGTACCGCAGGCGGCGGTGGCTTGACTGATCTGCCATCGATGCTACCACTCTCGGATCGCCCTCTGTCGACAAGCTGCATCAGCCTTCCATGAGATGCGCGCGGGTTCTGCTTAACCGCTTCTCCCGCTGCCGATATCACCATCACCGGTGCTTCTACTTTTTCTCTTTCTCCGGCTTCCGCTGCTGCGCTTAGAGCATGTCCTATGGTAGTGATAATACAGTCAAATAACTGACTCTGACGAATCGGTTTGGTGAAGTAAGCATGGAAACCACGAGCGATCGCGTCGTTGCCCAAACTGGAGTCATCGTATGCGGTGACCAAGATCATGCTCAAATCTCTGAATTGATCGTCTTTCTTTATATTGCTTCCTAACTCCAAGCCGGACATACCGGGCATTCTCATATCGAGAATTGCCAGCCGAAAAGGATCATCTTCTAGTAATGCGGTCCGCAACATCCCCAACGCCGTGACTGCATCCGGCGCCACGTCACAACGCATTCGCCACGAGGTCAGGTAACTATCGAGAATCTGACGAGCGCTTGGATCATCGTCTACGACCAGCACCTTCAGCCCTTCGATCTCTTTGCTGACAGTCTTGGTGATGGTCTTACGAGAGATCCGGCAAGTTATCTCGAAGGAGAAGATGGTACCGTCCTCGGAGCTAGCCCACATGAGCTGCCCTTCCATCAACTCGACCAATCTTTGCGATAGGCTCATTCCAAGAATGCCTGCCGAAAGCGGCGAAGACGGAGACTGCTCTTCTTCACTCTGTCCATGGAGAAGGTGCGCTTGCTCGTCCTCGGACATTGCGTCTCCATCATCGACGACAGAGAAGAGCAAGCAGGCAGAGTCACCAAAGGCTTCCACGAGGGAACACTGGACCAGGACCTTAGTAACACCGGCACGATCGATAGCACGACCGGATAGGTTTGTGAGTACCTGTCTCAATCTTGAGGCGTCGCCTTCCAGATGGTTCGGTACTGCAGGATCCACGTAGGTTTGCAAGGTGATCTCGCGTCTGATCGCATCTTCAGAGACGATCTCGGCAATATCCTCGACCACGTGCAGCGGTTCGAAGTCGGTCACATCTAAAAGCATCCTGCCGGTCTCGATCTTCGAAAAGTCGAGGATGTCGTTGACCACTGAAAGGAGCGAATCCCCTTGCTCGCGGATCATCAATGAATATTGTCTGGCCTCAGTACTCAAGTCTGAGCGCAGAAGGATCTCGACCATTCCCAACACGCCGTTCATCGGGGTGCGAATCTCGTGACTCATGTTAGAGAAGAATTGCGCCTTCTGGCGTGACGCATCCAGCGCCTGGTCATGAGCCTGCGCGGCCTCTCTGCTGGCGG
>CAYTDR010001351.1:0-2004 GCA_964436185.1 uncultured Candidatus Obscuribacterales bacterium
GACACTAGCTGCTCAACAAGCGAATGTACAAACAAAAGTGTCGTATCTCGAAGCTGTTCGTGCCTATCAGCAGTCATTGACAGACCTGGAACAAGGTATCGGGCACCCATTGTAACCAGCGTCGTACTCTTCAAGGATCTATTATGCCAGTAGAACAAGGGCACAAACTAGAGCTAGACATCGAGTTGCTTTTGCCACATATACTAGATCAACGTGATCAGTGTATTGGAAGGCTTGAAGCTGAACTTGGCAATCGACGGGGAGTAACTCGGGCTCATGTAGAGCAGAAGGGGAACAAGTTCGTATTGTGTCTTCATTACGACCCTGAAGTGTTAGATCTTGGAAGTCTCAAAAAGGTTGCACAGAAAACAGGTGCCAGTATTTCCAGCCGATATCAACATGAACTATTGACCATTGTCGGTATGGACTGCTCAGACTGCACGCTTGTCATTGAACACGGCATAAGGCGAGTGGACGGTGTAATGAATGCTGCTGTCAGTTACGTGGCCGGTACCCTTCGGGTTGAATACGATAGCGAGAAAACCACAAGCACAGAGATCAAAAATCGCATTCGGCGACTAGGATACAATGTCCCGGAGACTGGACTTGCAGCTTTACTGCAGGAGCGGCGCGAGCTTATCTTCTCAATGCTCTGTGGTATTTCTGTGTTCATCGCTTGGTTCGTTTCTTCGTTCAATCCTCCTGCTTTCGTTTTCCATTGCTTGTATGCCGCTTCCTACTTTTTCGGGGGGTTTGACATAGCAAGACATGCGGTTCATTCAGTCAGAGAGCGACAATTTGACACCGACCTGCTCATGGTTTTTGCTGCTTGTGGCGCTGCAATTCTTGGAGACTTTCTTGAAGGTGGGTTGCTTCTCTTTCTATTCAGTTTGGGACATGCCTTAGAAGAGTTGGCTTTAGACAAAGCCAGAGACGCCGTTGCCAAGCTAGGTCAACTCACTCCCAAGACAGCCACTGTTGTACGTGATACTAAGCAGTTAGAGGTATCAGTAGACGAACTTGTGATAGGCGAGCTTGTTGTCGTTAAGCCTGGAGTCAGAATAGCTGTAGATGGCACCATTTCAGGTGGCACCTCTTCGGTTGACCAGTCGCCTGTCACGGGTGAAAGCATGCCGGTCGACAAGGGCAAAGGCGATCAGGTCTTTGCCGGGTCGATAAATGGAAGCGGGCAGTTAATGGTAAAAGTCAGCAAGCTTGCTAAAGACAATACTCTTGCTCGAGTCATGCAACTAGTGGAAGAGTCTCAGACTCAGAAGACCAGAACACAGCAACTGACAGAAAAATTCACCAGCTGGTTTGTTCCGGCGGTTCTTATTCTCGATGTTCTATTGATTTTCGTTCCACCTTTGTTTGGTTTTCCTATCCAAACATCGTTTTTGCGCGCAATGACATTTCTAGTGGCAGCGTCACCATGTGCGCTTGCTCTTGGCCCGCCGTCGGCCGTGCTTGCAGGAATCGGACAGGCAGCGCGCAACGGAGTATTGATAAAAGGCGGATTGCATCTAGAAACCTTGGGAGGACTGCAAGCAGTCGCATTTGATAAGACCGGCACACTGACCTATGGAAAACCGAAGGTAATGGACATCATAGTAGTCGGGACTATCTCTGACGAGGAGCTATTGATGCTGGTTGCAGCGTGCGAAAGCCGCTCAGCACACCCTCTAGCAGCCGCCATTGTTGCCGAGGCCAATGAACGAGGTATTGAGATCCCGGAGCCCGAAGAAATCGTATCCGTTACGGGGCAAGGACTAATTGGCAAAGTTAAGGGGAGGCAGGTACTTATTGGCAATCTGAGGCTAATGAGCGAACAGAATATAGAAGTGAACGAGCATGTGAGAAAGGAATTGAATGACCTTGAGTTGGGCGGTAAGACCAGTATCACTATTGGTGTCGATGGAAACATATCTGCAATCATAGCTCTTGCCGATACCCCACGAGACAATGCAAAGTCTTCGCTTTCCAGGCTTCACAAGCTAGGCATTG
>CAYTDR010001352.1:0-1645 GCA_964436185.1 uncultured Candidatus Obscuribacterales bacterium
GCAGACCCACCGGAGGCGCCCAGCAGGGGGCGCCTCCAAACCACCGTAAGATGCTCTGGTAACGAGCCAGGGTGTTAAGCGTTACGGGAAGGCGCGAGGTACCTCGCGTTTGGTATGGATCAAGAAGACGAACGCAAGTGAACCACAGATGACGTATCGAAAAGTGAAAGACGACATCGAAACCGGGGGCAGGCCGCATTCCCGGGACAAGTCTGGTAGAAATCCTGAATCGCTGACCAGGCGGTGTCCGGTATATAGGGTGGCGTGATCTTGATTCGGGCGCATGCACGGAACTTGGGAACCTGTCGTTCTGCGACAACGGTTTGGCGAGCGCGGAAGTACGTATGCAGCAAAACAAAGCTGGAAACGTTCAAGTGACGCACCACGAGAACAAAAGTACGGCGGAGAATAATCCATCCAGAGCACAGGGGCAGAGCAACTAGTTTCGAGAACGTCGGCACACCAGCGGTGACATTCATCGAAAAACGATTGCAAACAATCACGTCCTTGCATTTGAGAATATGTTTCTAGTATGGCTATGCCGGAAGGCGGCGTTCCGCCTACGCTCGACACTATTGAGACAAGTGTCTCTCTTGGTTGGATAGCGGAAATCAGTCCGAACATAAGCGACAGAACCGATGCAATCAAAAGCATTCCAATTAAGGTACCCGCTAACATAAGGAACTTCGCCATTTCCGTCCTTGGTGCAAAGTCAGACGTCGGTCCGATTGCCAAAATGGAAGTACCTGAATATACAATGCATCCAAAACTGAATTAGCAGGCGGCGAGTACTGTGTGTCGAGCCCGAGTGAAAAGAGGGCAAATGCAGTTCCAAGCATGCAAATCCACGAAATCAACAATGTCAGAAGTGCGAGCGGTGCAAAGAAACTCAGTAACTCCGCTTTCAAGCCCTCGGACGAGATTCTCGTCGTTAGACTGGAAAACAATGGCCAAAGAATTTTGTTCACCAGCACTGGGGCAAAGCTAAAGCGGGTGTTCACCGCCCGCGGTACCGCGCTATTAAATACATCGCAGAGAACGAAAAATAGCAGCAAAGTGCCTAACACAAATGTCATATTCACACGGTCCTTAGAAGCTTGCTTTGTATGTTATTAATCTTGTCTGTTTCTGCTTGCTCTCGCCGCCTCTTCGAATACCAGCGAAGCGCTCTCGTTATGTTTGGATGCTTACTTCCAAACTGATACTGCAACCTCTGAATACCATCCTCGACTTGAGACAAAAATTCCTCTTCCCCTTTTGAAGCGCAGATGTTGTAAATCAAATGCGCTCGAACACATTCTGGATTGTCAGAACCAAGGCTGAGATCAAGCAATTTCATCGCCGCAAACATCAGGTCCTGAGCTTCGTTCAGCTTCCCTTTTGTAATATAAAGGACCGCAAGGTCAATTAGCGCGTACGAAATTGGCACTGCACATTGAATTCCGAGAGGTTCGAGTATTTCAATAGCAGACCGCAATTGCTCCTCTGCTCCGGTCTGATTGCCTTCGTCTAACATAACGTGAGCGTAAAAGCGACGTGCGGCTGCACATGCCTCTTTTAGAGCGGGATCATCGCTACCAGACAAAGCATCGATTGTGATCTCTAGTTGTTCTTTAGCCTTGTCCAACTTCCCGGTTTCAACGTA
>CAYTDR010001352.1:1655-2003 GCA_964436185.1 uncultured Candidatus Obscuribacterales bacterium
GCTCCGAGACCAACGCGGCATGCGTTAATCGCAAATGTCGACTCAGTAAGTTTTCCTGCCTGCTCCATTAACCGATGCAAAAGCGCTTCACACTGTCGGAACTGCCCCGTGTCATAGGCTCCCTTCGCTGCAGCGAACATCGTTTTCCACATTTTTGTTTCGGTATCATTTGCCGCCATTGCATCGGTCAATCTGTCACTTTTCATAGCTTTATTCCTCGCGATAATAATGCTTCTCTTCTTTTAGAATGAATCTCGGTCTCTGCATTTACACTGGGACGGGTAATTGCGTTCCAAATCGAAATCAATCTCGATATTAAACGAGTTCACAGTAGGACGTACTCCCTGT
>CAYTDR010001353.1:0-1994 GCA_964436185.1 uncultured Candidatus Obscuribacterales bacterium
TAAATTAACTGCCAGCAAGGCACAATATTCGCATGCGAGCTGAACAGTGAACACAGTAAAGAAAGCTAGTGACAAAGGCGGAAATGGAACTGTCGAGGTTTCTATCGGTCCGGTAGTCGTGAGTGAGCAGCAAGGCTCTCCGGTAAACGACGTCTCGGTCTCTCTTCCAAAACGCAGCCCTGGTCGTCCGAAAAACAACAAACTAACGAGCCAAAGGCGCGAGGAGATTCTTTGCGTCGCGACCGAGCTCTTCGCCAAATATGGCTTTGCCAGCACGGATGTACAGCAGATCGCTGATCGACTCGGTTTAGCCAAAGGCACAATCTATCATTATTTCGGCAGTAAAGAAAAACTTTTTCATGCTTCCGTCGACAGGGGAATGGAGGGACTCAGTCAGGCGATCAACGACACGATCATCGGTACTGACGAGCCAATCAAACAAATTGTTCATGCAATTCGTGGGTTTCTGGCGTATTTTGATCACAACCCGGATATCATCGAGCTTATAGTGCAAGAGAGATCCGAGTTTCGCGATCGAAAGAAGCCTACATATCTCGAGCATCGAGAACGTAACATCAAACCCTGGAACGATATGTTCCAACGACTGGCCGATGAAGGTCGATTTAAAAAGCTGGAACCAGAGGAGGTAACGCAAACGATCAGCAACTTGCTCTACGGCACCATATTCACTACCTATTTCGCAAGGCAGGGAAGGACGTTCGAGTCAAGGGCAGAGCAGATCCTAAATATCTTGTTGGTTGGCATCATGGGTGATGAGGAGCGGGCAAAAATAGCCGACTACCTGTGAATCTGAAGTTCATTTTGATTTTGGCATCCTATTGGACACGAGCATGACAACAATGAAAGAGGTCGGACAAGAACGAAGGCAAACGATGACACCAAATCAACAACCGCAAGATTCGGTCGTTGATCCTTCGCTTGTTCCATCGGATAACGCGCGATTGCGCTCAGCACACACGGGACCTGCAGGAGAACCAGACCTGGCTAAGAGTGAGAGTTTCAGACCCGGTCATGGCAAAGAAGAAGAGATAATCATTCTCGAACAATCTGGTTCCTTCATGTCTATTTTGAACCGACTGGGCAAATGGAAATGGCCCACCATAATCGGTTTGGTGCTCACCTTGCTTTTCATCGGTGTGCGTGTGTACACGAATGTCGTCCGAGCTCCCAAGGAGAACAGCGATAAGGCAGTTCTCACGGTCTCGGCCCAAACTGCTGAGAAGGTCGCTATTCATCGCCACCTGAAACTGACTGGAACTGTCTGGGCATGGGATCCGCTCACCATCGGAGCAGAGGTGGGTGGTCTCAGAATCGAAACGGTCAATGTCGAAGAAGGTGATGTTGTCGAGAAGGGGCAAGTCCTAGCTGCTCTGAATTCATCGCTTATCAGAGCTCAGCTCGAGAAAGAGCGAGCGCACCTCAACCGAGCCAAGATCAATCTCGGCAAGACCAAGCAACCGAATCGTCCCATGGATATCGCTCGCTTGAAAGCGGCATTGGCACAGGCTAACGCTGAGATTTCTCAGGAAGAAGCAAGCATAGTAAGGGCAAAGGCCAATCTGCGGAACGCTCGCAATAACACCAATCGCTACAAGGCTTTGCGTACGGAAGGCGCGGTGAGTGTCGAAGATCTCGATACGAGAATGACCGTAGAACAGACTACCGAAGCGGATCTCAATAATGCGGAACAACGGCTGCAGGCTTCGAAGTTCAATCATCAGCAAGCGGATGAACGATTGAAGCTGGCTGTTGAAGGCGGTATGCGTGAAGATATAGACATGGCGCGGGCGGACATCGAAGAGATTACTGCCAGCATCAAGCACCACGAAGCGCAACTGGCACAGACGGTTATCAAAGCGCCATCACACGGTTTGATTGTTAAACGATTTGCGCACATCGGTGATATTTCAGTCGCCAACGAAGACCTTTTCCAGATGCTTCGCGACAACCGGATCGAAGTACGAGCCCTGGTC
>CAYTDR010001354.1:0-1991 GCA_964436185.1 uncultured Candidatus Obscuribacterales bacterium
TACCCTGACGGCGGTACTGGCAGAAAAATTTCTGCGTGCTAAGCCCGAGCACGGTGAGCATACCAATGAGTTTTGGCTGTTCTGGCTCTTGCGAGTGCGTGTATTGGAACCGTTTGACCGGATGCTTGTGAATTTGGAAAATGGCTATGCGCGTCTGGTCGCGTGGCTGCTCAAGCATCGCTTCGTTAACATGGCTAGGATTCTTGCAACCATCGCAATTGGTTTTACGTTCTACAACTTCATTGGCAGTGAGATGATGCCGCTTGCTGATGTGGGGCAGGCATACGGCGTGCTGGAAGTCAGTCCAGGTCTTTCTTTTGATGAAACAGAGAAGATTACGACCGGCGTAGAAAAAATCATGCTCAAGCACCCGGAAATCGAGCATGTGTCGACAGAGATAGGCACAGACCCAGGCGGAACGTACTTCAACGGCTACAACATGCCAGGCGTGAACTTCGCCACTTTCATGATCACGCTGAGCGACAAAGACGAACGGAAGCACACTATCTGGGATGTTATAGACAGCGTTCAAAAAGAAGCCACAGAAACCATTCCTGGTATCAGACGATTGCAGATTAAGGAAATGGGCTCTGACGTTATGGCCAGCTCGCAGGCTCCGATCTCGATTCTAGTTACCGGTCCTGACATGACGATTCTTTCCCGACTAGCAGAACAAACGGCTCAAGTAGCAAAAGAAACTTTTGGTATGCATCAGGTAGCGACGGACTGGTCCATTAGCAAGCCTGATTGGGAAATCAAAGTTGATCCAAGACGCGCTCAAGAGCTTGGCCTTACGCCCGCCCAGATCGCTGACCAAGCCTATTATTCGATAACCGGCGCTTTGACGAACGAATACTTCCGGCTGCCCACTTTACGGCAGAGAACTATTCTCGTTCGTTATGACGAGCCTCAAAGACGCGATCCCAGCGATCTGCTCTTAATGACAGTGACCACACCGGATGGAAAGCAAGTGCCACTCAAAAGCGTAGCCAGTCTGGAGTATCGCGAGGCGCCGACTGTCATGAGTCACGATCAAATGCGTCGAGCCATAACGGTCATGGGTTATTACCGCAAAGGCGAACCACCCTCCATGGATGTCGGCATGGAAGTGATGATGAAGGCAATGGCTAAGATGAACTGGCCGCCCGGCTATACCATAGAGATGCGAGGCGACATGACGCAGATGATGGATGCGTTCGGTCGCCTTCTCATGGGTTTACAGCTGGCGCTGCTCTTCATTTTTCTTGTGCTGGTCGCTCAGTTCAAGGGCTTTTTGCAGCCTTTGCAGATGGTCTTCTCCTTGCCGCTTGAACTTTCCGGAGTGTTCTTTGCGCTCTGGTTGGCTCATCAAGCCTTTTCCAGCGTTTCTATCATGGCAGTGATTATCCTTACTGGAATGGACATCACTACAGCTATTTTGCTTATCGACCAGATCCTCAGGCATCGAGAAGCAGGCATGTCGCGAGATGAGGCGATCATAAAAGCGTGTCCTGAGCGTTTGCGTCCAATTCTAATGACTTCCGTAATCACAATCATCGTCATGCTGCCTGTTTCTATTGCGCCCAAGACCGGCATGGATGCTTATTCACCGCTTGGAACAGTAGTCGTTGGTGGCCTCATAGTTGGAACAATTTTGAGTCTGCTCGATATACCGATCATGCACGCATATGTGGACGATCTGGTGAATTGGCTGAATCGCAAATTCAAGCGAGGACATCATGACTAAAGCGCGGGAAGTGTTGAAACAGCAAAGCAATAGTAAGAGCAAAGTCCCCTTTGCGGGTCCGGGCACAATCGCAATACTGTTGTGCCTCATTCTCCTAATGGGATGGCAATTGCTTCAACCGCCGAAGGTGGAAATAGTAAGAAAAGTAGAGGCAAGCGGTGAGGCGTTAGAAGCCAGATTACCAACGGTTTACGAACTGCTTGATTGGAAAACAGTAGTTGGACTTACAGACAAGCAGGTTGAGGAAATTCGCCGTCTCCAGGAT
>CAYTDR010001355.1:0-1990 GCA_964436185.1 uncultured Candidatus Obscuribacterales bacterium
AATTGCCCGCCGAGTATATCCGTTAGAGGTCTATCGCCTATAATCGCCACTTCCACTGGTGGCAGTTTCAGTTCTCCCAGCGCCTGCGCAAATCCTGACCGAAAAGGCTTAGCCGCATGTCCAATTACTTTCATGTCGAGAACAACGCTCACATCGTCCAGATAGTCAAGACGTTTGTTGTTGCTGAGCACAATCATCTTGAATCGGGGGCGCGCTCTGCCCAGCCACTCACTGACCTCAGCCGTCACGATACCGGTTTTCGACTCCATCAGCGTACTATCCAGATCGAAAATCAGTCCTCTCAATCCGCTTTCAAATAGCGCATCGAGATCGATTTCAGTGACGTCTCCATCAATCGAATAAGTTGGTTTAATGAGCATCTAATCCTCGCTGTCAGACGCTGTATCACTGATCGCAATCTCGATCATGTACATGGTCAGTCCCGAAGTCCGGGCTCTGTTCGAACGTCCGGCTAACAAACAATATACCAGTGAATGTCCTCGGATTCGAACGGGCAAAGATGCCGATTCATCCCGACAGCGCCGGAGTACGCAGGATAGGCGTTGGCAGGAAACAAATTCCATTTACATTGTCCCTTAGTTGCCTCTCAACAAGGTAAAATGGCAACCTCGGAAAACCGTAACACTGTTGGATCGAGCCGGCCGTATCAGGGATTGCTAGAATGGCCATTACCCACTAAAACGGACAAATCGATTGACTCGAAATTCCTTGCCACAACGCCAAAGGCAATCTTGCAAAAACCCTGCCTGTGCGTTCTAGGAGCAAGCATCCCGGGCGGACCCCCAAAAGGCGTTTTCTCGTTTCTGAGCAAGGCAACACAAGGACGATTTCTGTCGTGAAAAACCTGAGATCGAGAGCGGAAAAAAGTCAAACTGCAAAACAGGCGAAGAGTGAGCTGCCGCTTACGCATATTGCCATCATTATGGACGGCAATCGTAGATGGGCGCAGCGGCGCATGCTGCCGGGAGTGGTCGGACACCAACGCGGAGTCACCAGCCTGAAGAAAATCGTTCGCCATGCGGGCGAACGATCGCTCAAATACCTCACGGTTTACGCCTTCTCCAGCGAAAACTGGCAGCGGAGCCAGGAAGAAGTCGGCTATTTGATGGAACTGTTCAGCCAAACGTTGGACAACGAGTTCGCAGAGCTGGCCGAGAATCAAGTGCGCCTCAGATTCATCGGAGATCTGGCTCAGATGCCGCAGTCACTCGTGCGTACCATGAATGAGACGATGGAAAAATCCAGAGATAACACCGGGTTGAATCTACAGGTAGCAATCAACTATGGTGCACGCCTGGAGATCACAGAAGCCGTAAAGGCAATCGCCGAGCGAGTTCGCAAAGGTGAGTTAGACATTGCGGATATCGATGAAAAGGTGGTTTCCAATCATCTCTACACCAGCCAGATACCGGATCCGGAGTTGCTCATCCGCACAGGGGGCGACCTGCGGCTCTCAAACTATCTGCTCTGGCAGTCCGCCTATACAGAGATATTCGTGACGCAGAGACTCTGGCCGGACTTTACACCAACCGACTTCGACAATGCCGTCGAGGAGTTTGCCCGCCGCGAACGTCGGTATGGCGGCGATTAATCAGACAGTAATTTATTAAAACGCTCGTTATGGTCCGCTGGACAGAGACGATGGGATGTCCCGAACCTATGAAACGCCTTTGCGCGTCGCTGGCCATCTGAAGCAGGCCTACATTTCGGCCCACGCATTATCTGCACATAGATAAACCAGTGTTCGCCTAAAGAAGTCAGCTGTTCCAGTAACAGCCAAGCTGGGTATAAGCACAGATAGTACACCTGGGCATTTCACATGTCTGATTCCGAAAGCACTGAGCTTTGTCCTAAGTGCCAGATGCCCTTCTCCAGTGGCGGATCTGGAAGGCTTACTCAGTGGATGCTCGTATGTAACTGCGGACGAGAAGCAGCCAAGGCAAGCTCGCCCGATGCTCAAGTCGACATC
>CAYTDR010001356.1:0-1988 GCA_964436185.1 uncultured Candidatus Obscuribacterales bacterium
GAGTGGGGCACCCTCACCCTTGGCATACAGTTCGTACTCGACCTCATGCGCATAAAGGGCCACCACAGCGTTGCAATCCGCTATACCTCGGGCGCTAGCCAGCTCCGCAGCCTTGGTAGCAAATGCGCTCGAATAATATAACTGTCCCAACAACTCTTCTGGCGTTTTATTCCCTTCGCTGTGAATATGTTCAATGAAGTCAGGGTCGTACCAGCCAAGCGAATCCTCCTGGCTACCGATGCGAAAATCGCTGGCAAACTTATTCAGCGGTGCATTTCCCTCACCTTCACTGGTCTCTTTGAAATACTCTTCGTATTCAGATGGGGAGTCGAACTCTCCGACCCAAACGAAGATAGCACCGTCCCTCGCCATTAACTGAACCTCCACGAATCTCGGCAACCGGCAATTACCAGTTTTAGCACAAATCAATCGATGCAAGAAGCGATCTCATTGTACTTTTACAGCAAGAAAATCAATTCTCTCAATCGTCCGCAGGCGGGCACACGCGCAGAGGACCCGACGCAAACATAAGCAATGAATGAAAAGTATGACGAATAAGTGCAGGAATCGAAAGGGCTGGAAAACGCGGATGCCTGCCGGATTGCCGGTTTCGGGAATGAAACGATTAGACACTAGTTATTTGTATACCTCCTTTACATGCTACGCTTACGAACGTATTAGAGGAACAAACTGCGTATTTGCGGTACTTCTTGACGGCTCCGGAAGTCAAATGCTGCGATGAGACTTGTTGACGTTCGTGATTAAAAGAGGAATTTAGACCCATGAGTTCGGTGTTAGCTGTTGGTTCTGTAGCGATTGACTCCGTGAGGACTCCTTTCGGTTATAGAGAACGAAGCCTGGGCGGATCTGCTACCCATTTTTCCGTCGCAGCATCTTTCTTCACCGATGTGGGAGTTGTAGCGGTGATCGGCGATGATTTCACTGCCGACGATATGGCGGTATTTCACGAACGCGATATCAACACAAACGATCTCCTGCGCGTCGCCGGCGGCAAGACCTTTTTCTGGGCCGGAGAGTATGGATTCGATTTGAACACCGCTCACACGCTTGATACTCAATTGAATGTTTTTGCTGATTTCAAACCGACTCTCTCTGAGGAGTCCCGCAAGTCTCCTTATCTTTTCCTCGGCAATATCCAACCGGCTCTGCAGCGCGAAGTACGCGAGCAGGTCGATGCTCGTTTTGTTGCCATGGATACAATGAACTTCTGGATCGAAACAGCTCGTGATGAACTGATTAAGACGATCGGTGTTGTCGATGCCCTGATCATCAATGATGCAGAGGCGAGACAACTGGTGGACGAGCCAAACTTGATCAAGGCGGCCAAAAGTATTTTGAGTCTTGGACCCAAAATGCTCCTCATAAAACGTGGGGAATACGGTGCGGCCTGTTTCACTCGCGACTCGTTTTTTGCAACGCCGGCCTATCCTCTTGAAGGTGTATTTGATCCGACCGGTGCTGGAGACAGTTTTGCCGGCGGCTTCATGGGCTATCTGGCTCAGGCAAACAATCTCAAGGATATGATGGTGGTTCGTCGAGGAATCATTTACGGATCTATCATGGCGTCGTTCAACGTCGAGGAGTTCAGCTGCGATCGTCTGCGTCGTGTTACTCGCGACGATATCAACAGCCGTCTGAATGAATTCAAACAATTCACGCAGTTTGATCTCGATGACAGTGTCGTCGTTCGCAGTTTCAACAAACTGAAAGCTAGCTGTTAAGCCAGTTTTTCAACGCAAGAACACCCATCCTATCTCGTCGGCAATACTGCTATGATCCGATTGGATACTATTCGATTGGACATCGAATTGAGCGCCAGGTGCAGAGAGTATGGTCGAACAATTTGAAGCACCAATCTTTCTGGGACTCGTTATTCTCGGTTTGTGGGCTATCTTCGGACTGAAGAAGAAGGCAGATCTGAAGTGGCGCTTGAAGCGGTTTTTCAGAGCCAACGCGCGGACTTTGCC
>CAYTDR010001357.1:0-1985 GCA_964436185.1 uncultured Candidatus Obscuribacterales bacterium
TTGCTCCTGCGAAGTCTGAAGTACAAAATGACGGACCCTGCGAGCCAGTGCAGTGGATACTAAAGACGACTTAGAACAGCGACTTGTAGTAAGTGAAGCCTCCGTTGCTTCATTGCGCATCAAGGTGACGGAACCAAGTTCCGATGCCGAAGAGCCAGAGAAAGCAGAAAGTGAAAAGCCATCGCGCGATCCTTTCCTCGGCAAGATCTTAGACCGTTACCAGATTCAGTCGCTTGTTGGAAAGGGTGCTACGAGTGCCGTCTATAAGGCACATGACGAGAGGCTCAACAAATACGTCGCCCTAAAGATTCTTCATCGCCATTTGACGGAAGACGAAGTCATCGTCAGGCGTTTTAAGCAAGAGGCTCAAACCTCTAGCTTGATCGATCATCCGAATGTTGTATCAATAATGGACTGCAATTTGTCCGATGACGGGCAACCATATTTGGTGATGGATTTTGTCGAAGGGCTGAGTGTGCAGCAGCTTCTCGAGGAGCATGGGTGGCTGTCGCCTCAGAGAGCGCTGGATATCTGCGCACAAGTTTGTGCGGCTTTGGCCGCTGCGCACGAGAAGGGCATCGTGCATAGAGACATAAAGCCCAGCAACATAATTGTGACTGTAAATTCCGAAGGAAAGGAATTCGCGAAGGTTCTTGATTTTGGCGTCGCGAAGATTATGCCGGTACAGGGTGAAACGTTCCAGAAATTGACCCAGACGGGAGAAATGTTGGGCAGCCTTCTGTACATGAGCCCGGAGCAATGTCTGGATCAAGATCTTGACGGTCGCACCGACATCTATTCGCTCGGTTGCGTGTTGTATGAGATGCTGACAGGAAAGCCACCACTCTGTGGACGAACCGCATTTGAGACTATGAACAAACATATGACGGATCTGCCTGCCAGCCTTCATGTAGTCAGACCCGACCTGGAGTTTCCAGCAACGCTCGAGGAAGTGATACTGAAAGCGGTGCAAAAGCAACCGCAACTGCGGTATCAAACAATCGCGGAAATGCAGAACGAACTGCGACAGTCCAAGTTGTCCGATGGGCCGATCTCGAGGGTCTCTCGAGTAATGATGAACGCAACAGATACTTCCAATAGCTCTATAGCGGCGACGAAAGATACTCCTGAAGCCTCGTTTCGAGAGTACGTTCTGCATCTGGCACAGAATCCATTCCAGTATAAGGATTCCTGGACACAGCTCATTCGAAACATATTCATCAGCCGAAGGCCGCAGATGTCACACTTCGAGCTTACGAGATTTGATATCTATTTACTGTATAAAGAGATCGAACAAAATCGACAAGAACTATTTGCAATGTTTTGGATTACCGTGGTTGGAATGGGAATGCCATTCCTGGCGCTCCTTACAAAGACTCCATTTCTTGTTCAACACTTTCCATCTTTCGCCATGTTCGCAGTAGGAGTGTTTGCTTTTGTCTTGTTCACATTTGTCAGAGGTAGGACATTCTTTTTCGGAAGATGGTTTCTGTGTAAGGTGAACGCAGTAGAGAAGGCGGTTCTAGCGACCCCTTGCCAGGCTGTTGTTACGGCTGTTAAAAAGTCCGACCGCCCGCTGTGGCATTTAGAAGTATCCTTCTCAAATCCAGGCACCGCGAAGCTTAGTCAGCGTTTTAAAGTCGAGCCGGTAGGAAACTGGAGTGCGATGGGAGTGCACAGCTACTGGGACAGCTTAGCGACGGCGTCTAATCTGAATGTCTCAGGTGTATTTCCCATTCCATGCTCGGTTTATATTGATCCTGATTCCCAACAACCGATCGTCATCGTGATCGATAGATTTCCTTGTTGGGTTGCTCACTGGTAGCGACTGCTATCGGCGACCGAAATACTTTTGATATTGGCAGGGTGTTTCAACCTGAGTTCCACGGTCTGGAACCATACTGAGTCTGTTCCACATCAACCAGCCTTGTGATTCTGAGAGAGCCCAAGTTACGACTGTCTGTACTCACGGAGGACGCGGATGA
>CAYTDR010001358.1:0-1983 GCA_964436185.1 uncultured Candidatus Obscuribacterales bacterium
CTCCCCGATTTGAATGTGTCCATCCATTCTCGAGCCAAATCGCGAATGTATCGCTTTGTGAGGAATCGGTCGCTAAGGACCCGGTCAAACCAAACGAGTCAGTTACCAACCCCGCGGAGCCAGAGCCGATCAAAATACCTGCGCGTTCAGACGCCATAATCGATCGTACAGGGAGGATCATCGGTTACACCACAGACAGTGCGGACCACGAAAGTTTGTTCTCGTCTTCGCAAAATAGCTATCCCCCGAAAAACAGTCGCCTTACAGCTGTTCGGATGGAAAAGAAGTGGGGATACATCGACGATTCGGGTCGCGAAGTCATACCGTTTAAGTTCGACCTGGCGGCAAATTTCGTAGGAGAGCTGGCGGCAGTTAAACTTGGAGACAAATGGGGCTATATCAATGCTGCCGGAAAGCTCGCAATCAAAGAACAGTTCGATGAGGCCGATCCCTTTAATAACGGCTTGGCCAAAGTGCGGATTGCAGACAAGTGGGGTTGTGTGAATGAGGCCGGAGAGTTAGTCATACCGATCAAATACAGCTCGATTGGTAACTTCACTTCAGGCGTTTGCTCCGTTCGAATGGACACATTGAAGCCCTTCCCTAAAATCAAGATTACAGTCCCCGGGCCTCGACTAAAATTCGACGAGGCCCTGGTGCCTGTGAAGAACGGGGAGATTTTTTATAAGGACATTCCAGTCGGCGAAGTCAATCTGGTGGACGGTTATGCCAGGTGGAACATAGAGGGCTCAAAGAATGGGGGCACCGGCTGCGGTGGCGGATTCGTCACCAGGGAGTTCGCTAGCGACAATTTGAGCCGGCTGGAAGAAATGATCGAGTCAAAGTTCGGCTATATCGACAAATCCGGCAAAACAATTGTAGAACCAACCTTCGACACCGCTAGCGAATTTGTCGATGGGATTGCCATCGTTCAGATAAACGGAAAGAAAGGAATAATCGATCTCCAGGGACACTTCATTCACAAGCCAGAGTATGCATTTATAAAGGCTTTGGAGGGCGGCAAAATTCTTGCTCAGATGTGCCACCAATTGGGATTCATTGACAAGAAAGGTGCGGTCGCCTTCAGCAGAGAGTTCCAGGCGCTCGGCTTTCTTTCCGATGGCCTGATAGCGGCAAAATCGGATGGGAAGTGGGGGTATGTCGACGATCACGGCGCATGGAGAATTAAGCCCACTTTCTCATCAGTCAAGGCATTCTCGTCCGCTGTCGCAATCGTCGAAACCGGCGGCAAATGGACACTAATAGACAAAACCGGTCGAACAGTCAATCCTCGCCTCCGGTGCGACAGCATCGAAGCCTTCAAAAACGGAATGGCAATCGCGCTAGTCAAAGACAAATACGGTTACATCGACACCAACGGCAAGTTTGCTATCAAACCTCGCTTCGACTGTGCCGACGATTTCAAAGAAGGTCTTGCCGCCGTGGCAATCGGGGCTAAGTGGGGGTTTATCGACTCTTCAGGCACAGTCGTCATTAAGCCTGCCTTCGACAATGCGGACAGTTTCTCGGAAGGTTGTGCAATGGTTCTATCCGACAGCAAGTGGGGATGCATAGACAAGTGTGGACGGTTTATCATCAGTCCGCGCTTCGACAGTCAGCCTGGCTCCTTCTCCAAGGGGTTAGCAAGCTTCGCCCATCCAGGTCCACAGAAGTCTAAGTAGAACCCTCAGGACAGCCGATCGTTCGGTTCAAAATCTCCGTGCTCGAGCCCAGGCGACTACACAGCAAGTTCTCCGATGCAGTGCCAGGAAGAAGTCCAAGATTCGCAGTACACACTGATATCTGCCAATCGTGCGACGATCAGAATCTCCGTGTTTGGGCGACACGCAAATTAGTTCTCGACCTTGCCTGGCATCAAGACTCTGTGAGAGCAGGCTCGAGCTTTTCAAAAGTATTGAGCAGATCGTTCGCTTCTTCAAAACCCTGGCGGCGGCCAGTGCCGGCGCGGCGGGCATGGGCATG
>CAYTDR010001359.1:0-1976 GCA_964436185.1 uncultured Candidatus Obscuribacterales bacterium
TTCCCCATAATGTTCTTCCTGTAGTTTAATATATTGTCATTGACGTAACTACAAATAATAATTACAATTACCTTGTGAACTTTGATTGGGATGAAGCCAAACGGGTCAACAATATTCAAAAGCACGGCATTGATTTCGTAGATGTGCCTGAAGTATTTGATGGCGATACAGTCATTGCGGTGGCTGATGGGAATGACGTAAGCGCAGCGTTCGAAGCTGATTCGAGAAGAAGCGCAGCTGTGAAATTGAATCCATCCCTCGATTTCGAAGAGGGAGTCGATTGGTGGCTTCTCCTCTAGAAGCCGAGCGGATTCGAACAAAGACGGAGGAATCGAGCAGGTGACCACTGGGCAGGTGGTCGCCTGTCGGTGTAATCCTAAGCCGCTGGCGCTTCAGGTCTGAGTCCGAGCAAGCCTATGAAAAGCTCACCCGCGCGCAAACGAGAGGGCACCGCTGGTGGAGTCGGTTTGATCGTTCTTCTCAATTAATGCCGAGCCGAATTGCAGCCGACGAGACAGGTACTGAGTTTAGGTGTTGGTCTCGACGAGTTCTGTTTCGAGGGCTTTTCTCAGCGAGCCGTTTCAACGCTCGAGAAGCTCTTCAGCTTGAACGCGTCCTACTTTGCGTTTTAGCATGAGGATAGCGGTCTTTGCTCGTTCGTGCGAGGCTACCAGTGCGCCCTCAGCAAGATGACGCGGCACTGAGCCAAGCAGCGAGATAATCGAGACGGCACGTTCTCTCAGCTTTTCATTGGTTGGCTGAAGGTCGACCATCAGATTTTCATAAACCTTGCCCAGACGTACCATTGAGCACGTCGAGAGAAGGTTGAGGATCATCTTCTGCGCCGTACCGGCTTTCATTCTTGTGGAACCGGAGATTGCTTCCGGACCGACAATTACAATGATTGGAACATCGCAAAGCAGCTCGATTTCGGGGTTGCGTGTGTTCAAAATGCCGATGGTGGCAGCGCCGACCTCTCTGCCTTTTTCCAATGCGCCGAGAACGTAAGGCGTTCTTCCGCTTGCCGTGATGCCGACAATAACATCGTTACCAGTCAGCTTTGCAGCATCGGCATCCTTGATTCCGCATTCTTTCAAATCTTCAGCGTTTTCAAAAGCGTGAAACATCGCTTCGCGTCCGCCTGCCATATATGCCATGACGCGCTCGTTGGCTACGCCGAACGTGGATGGGCACTCCACCGCGTCCAGCAAACCGAGCCGGCCACTTGTGCCTGCTCCGAAGTAGAGCAGACGGCCACCTTTCCGGAGTCTTTCAACGATTACATCTACAGCAGCTGCAATGCCAGGGATGACCTCTTTGACTCTCTCAGCAACGGTCAGATCTTCCGCTTGTACACGTTCTACCAGCTCTAAGGTATTGAGCAGGTCGAGGTCCATCGTTTTTTCATTGCGTTCTTCTGTGACTTGACGGGTGAATTCAGTTGTATAACCCATGGGAATTTCTCCAGAGACTCCTTGTTAAATTTGATTGTCCTATTTTTTTGCCGTTTTGGAATGAATTAATAAATTAGTTTATTAACTTGTGGCAAGCAATTTTTCTCGATCAACCGGTTGCGGACCGCCGGTCTTGAAATCCAGCGTGGAGCGTTTGATGAATTTTCCATCTCCGGGCTTGCCGAGATATTCCCCGTTTTTGATGACAACCCGTCCTCTTGACAGGACTGTTTCAGTCACGCCTTGAACGGTCATGCCTTCATAGCAACTGTAGTCAACATTCATATGATGGGTGGCTGCAGAGATAGTTCGTTTTTTCTCGCCGTCGAAGATCACGATGTCTGCGTCTGAACCGATTGCAATCGTTCCTTTCTTGGGGAACAGTCCGAACAATTTGGCTGGATTGGTGGAGGTTATCTCCACGAAACGATTGAGCGAGATGCGACCGCCGACCACACCGCCGTTGTAGACCAGGCTCATTCGCTCTTCCACGCCAGGACCACCATTGGGAATCTTGGTGAA
>CAYTDR010001360.1:0-1974 GCA_964436185.1 uncultured Candidatus Obscuribacterales bacterium
CATCGTACTGACGCTGTCGAACACCTGCATTGTAAGAGACATGCGACGTAGGTATCTGGAGGAATGAGTTGTTCAACCCGACGGTCAGTTTGAGCCTGTCCAGCTCTGTTGCTCTAAACTCTATCTTCGTCAGGCTGTTGATGTCACATCGGTCGTTGTGCGCGAACAGTTTCACGGGTGGTGCCAGACCGAGCGATGTGCCTACGAAGTTTCCGGATGAATTGAAGCGAACCCTGTTCCAGATTGACTTTTGATCAAGACTCGCCGCTCCGCTGACGTTGTAGTAGACGTTTCCCGCCATCGGTCCGCCCAATTGCTGCCCGACCGTAAGCGTGCGTCGCTCGGTTATTGGTTGCGACTTCATCCTGACCACGGCTCCCAGCGGGCCGCCTCCGTCGCTTGCCTGGTAACCGCCGATGTCCACATCGAGCGATTGCAACGAGCGGGGTGTTACAAAGTTACTCTGTTGAAGAACACCAGCCGCTTCCGGGAGAACAACATCGTCTAGAACGTAGTTGGCTGCGTTGTGCTCTCCTCTGATAATCATATTTCCGAAGGTGTCGGTCACAACACCAGGGGTGCTTTCGATTACCTGTCTGATGTCGTTGCCGGAACGGTACTTATATAGAGTCTCGTGGGGAACATTTGTTCGGCTGCCGATTTTTTCCGGATGGATGAGAGTTCTCTTGCCGGTAATCCGCATGAGGTCTTCCGGTTCGAGATCCTCGAGCTGAACATTGACAGACTTTGATTCACCAGATGCGATATCAAAAGCTTGTGTATGCGAAAGCATTTCCGGCGCAGAAACGGTCATGTTCCATCTGCCGGGTTCCAAGTTTTCAAGTCGGTAGGAACCAGCGGAATCGCTGTCTGCTTCCAGCCGCGTATGATCGGCACCCTCTTTTGACAAAAGAACATGCGCCGCAGGGATCGCGGCACCAGTCAAGTCGGATATCTTCCCACTAACGTTAGTCACACCACTAGGATTGGCTGCCGGTGCCGCGGGCGTGGAAGTACCTTCGCTAGGTCCGCCAGCTTGTTGCTGTGCTGCCGGCTGCTGTTCGCTGGGACCAGCTTGTTGCGTTGTTGCAGGCTGCTGTTCGCCCGGTGCAGTTTGTTGCGTAGGTGCAGGGTGCTGTTCACCAGGCACAGCATCACGCGTCGCTGCCGGCTGCTGTTCGCCTGGACCAGTTTCTTGTGTAGCTGTAGGCTGCTGCTCGCGAGGAGCAACTTGTTGAGCGATTGCAGGTGCATGTCGTCCAACTGCACTCAGGTCACTTGCCAATATTGCCGTACTCGAAGGCATTTTTGGCGCCAGCTGAATGAGGATCGGAATATTACCACTCACCACCGAATCATCGAGCAGTGATGGCGACTCAATCGCCAGCACTGAGGTTCCTTGCACATATATAAGAAGAACCAGTCCGATGGCAATCAACCGCCGCCAACTCTTTGATGGCGAAGTAGTTCGGCTGAAGTCAGGAGGAAAAAAGTGCATAAGTCACCTACCCGCCGGACAAACTCTGGCGGGCTCTATATATTCTGGGTTTCTACTAAGCAAGTCCGATTATAAATGGAAACGGTTTTCATTTTTGGTAAGTTTTCGCTAATGCCCTTCGAAGCGATGACCCCGCCTCGGTTTCTATGACAATCAAATCGAAACACTCACTCTACGACAAATTGATTGAGCAGACGCTGTCAGCCGAAGTCTTGAGCGACTCAACGCCAGCTGCCGCCTGCCATCGAAAATGCGGGATCGAGTAAACCCCCACACGGAGATTCAGCTACTCGATAACCAGCTCGACTCTAACCTTTCTGCTAGATTTAATTGCTTTCCCGTCAAGGAGCGCTGGTTTGAATCGCCACCTTCTCAAAGTGGTCAAGACGACATCATCGACTTCTTCTGAACCGCAAGACCGGACGAGTCGGACCGTGAATTTGCCGGATTCTTCTATGGCGAAACGGACCACGCAA
>CAYTDR010001361.1:0-1973 GCA_964436185.1 uncultured Candidatus Obscuribacterales bacterium
TCAAATAGTTATAGAAGTGCGACATCTGCGGCTGAATCGTTCTTTCCATAACGATCTTGCCGTTTACATTCTTGACCGTGAAGCCATAGTCAAGCATGTTGAATTCTTGAGCATTGCCGCTTGCGATCTTCGCGGCATTCTTCTGATCTTTTGGATCGAGAATTTCCTTAACGCCAGTCTTGGGATCGGTGTAGATTAAGCCCTTAACTTCTACCTCGCCAAAGAAAATCTGTTTAGCTGGATCGAAGGTTCTTGCTCGTTCCTCAATCGCCTTGTCGAGTTTGTCGCCGTTTTGCTCGAGCCACTTCGTCCAGGCCTCGACTTTTCGCAATGTATCCGGATCACCCATATCGAGGTTCTTGGGCAGCTCCAGGTTGAGACTGGTAAGCTTACCATCGACCGCCGATGGATTGGAAAATGGTGGCATCTGAGCGACACCGGCTTCATCCAACTTCAGCGTCTTGATGGCTGAAGCATAATTTCTGATTTTCAGTGACAGGTCCGTCATCTGGCGCAGGGCCGGTAGTTTGGTCGGATCCTGCCTGGCTTCGTTCAACCACTCCTGTGGCAGACGATTTTTGGTGATGACATCGGGAAGCACGGTCCCGAGTTCGTACTTTTGCCTTTCGCTTTCGATGAACTTCTGCGTCTCAGAAACCCAGCGAAGAGATCTTCCAAAGTTATCGAGAACATCCTTATCGGGTGGCTTGGACGTATCAATTTTCAGATCGAGCTTCAAATCACCTTTGCCGGCCAGAACTCGGAAACGCTCAGGGATTAGGAAAACACCCTCTTCTTGCGGGACCGCTATGGGTGAGCCCGGCTGATAGTCCAGGGCCATGCTCCTGACTGTTTTATAAGCGCCGGGAACAGCTTGCGTCTGCAGCCATTTAACGCACATGTCGTATGCAGTCTGCGTTGCTTTGCAGTCCTTCCAAACTTCGTTGACATCTCGAGCATTTACGATTTTTACGCCTTCAATCTGAATCTGCTTTTTCAGCTCGACGAGCTCTTTTTGCAATTCGCCTTGTCGCTCTAGAATGGCTTTTTCAATTTTGACTTGCAGTAACCGCTGTTCTTCAGGTCCGGGCTCCTTACCGTTCTTCTGCCATTGAGCGATCTCATCAGCCATCATTTTCTGGGTGAGTTCTTGAGCCGCCTGAGCGTACTTATTAGCCCAGACCGAGTCAATCATCACGTTAAGCCGCTGCTGAAGATAATAGGCGTTCGCCTTATCGGGCTGCTCCGGTACCTTCGGTACTTCTACAACCTTGTCTCCGCCAACTTTTTCGCGAAACTCCGGTACAACAGCATCTCGCAGTGTGAGTGTACCCTTGGTCTCTATTCCATTGGCCGTTCTGACCCACTCGTCGCCCTTCTTCTGGTATTCGACAGTTTTTGGTCCATTATCATGGAAGATGAAATTGATCTCGCCGCTGGCTCTATCGTGAGCAAAGATGAGGCTGGACCCGTCTTTCAGGTACGCACACTTGAGGAGATACTTGTCGCCGGACTGCTGGCTAATGCGTACTGAATCCTCGTTGATTTCGCAACGGAACTTGCCGCCTTTGGCCTGATACTCGGCGGTGACGCCGCCCTTGCTTTCGGACTTCCACTCGTGTACTTTGCCCTGAGAATCTTTGCCTTTGAAAGTAAAAGTCCCGTCGTCGGCGACGTTAAGCTCGCCTTTCAGGTCCTTGAACTCCTGTCCTCCGGCTAGCTTAATCGTGTACTTATCGCCACCAGCGGTGGTTATTCTCACCAGTTCTCGGCCGTCTTTGGCTTTGGTTAATGCTTCCGCGACCTTGCCTTCTTTAGTCCACGTGTATTCAGTGGTCGTTCCGTCTCCGTATGTAACCCTTTTCGGATGTATTTTTCCGTCAGGACCAAGATCGAACTCTATGCGCGAGCCGTCAGGACCGTCCACACTGCCCGGTTTATCCGGCACTTTGACGGCGGGAATCTCAGCCGAA
>CAYTDR010001362.1:0-713 GCA_964436185.1 uncultured Candidatus Obscuribacterales bacterium
CCTGACGTTTGCAGTTTGCAAGAAAAAGACGCCTAAAATGTGACCATTCTTCTCGGCGCCATTTCGTTCTATCAGAATGAACTCACAAGCAAGCATAACGCGGTGTTAATGCGCTTCTTCGACTTTTTGATGGTCTAATCTTTTATTTTTGCGGCGGAACAAAAATTGCAGGGAAAACCGAACAGCCTGCATCAGGGAACTTTACGACGGTAGTCGCGTAAGTCCCACCACCTCTATACTGCACGTAGTAGTCACCAAGATAGACAGCAGCTCCGATGATTTCGTTATCTATGTAGGCAACAACCTTTTTGAGCGTACATTCGGCTACGTTGACTCCAATAAAGTCGAAAGTAGTGGCATTCAAGGATCTCCAATCAGCCGGCGCACTGGGATGCAATTCTGACCAACTCTTCTGGAAATCGACTTCAGAGCCGTCCGGACGAACAAACGTAAATACGCATTTCCCCGTCAACACCGCATCTCCGTACAGTCCCTTCTGTCCGAATATGATTTTTATACTGCGGAAACCGGTGGATTGGGTTGCTGGAGGCAATGGAGGGCTAGCCAAGATCACATACCCGGCCCTCTGTCTGTCAACCGGGCCATTGCTAGTAGTCTTGGCCAGAACTACCTGATTGAGGGGTCCGAAACCATCAGCACCTGGAACATTCTTGTAGGTTACCGAAACGTCGGATGCAGATCCTAAACGCGCA
>CAYTDR010001362.1:723-1972 GCA_964436185.1 uncultured Candidatus Obscuribacterales bacterium
GCACAACTAGCTCGCTGAACGGATGCGTTCGTGACTTCTGCTGCCAGCGTGGGATAGCTGCAGGAAAGCGCGGTAGTAGCAGCCAGCAACGCGGCTGAAAACAGATTTCGTTTCATTTAAAAGTCCCCTTTATTCTGCGACTTGCCAGATAACCGAAGCCAAACGGTCAAAGCGCATCAGCGTGTCCTGTGGCTTTGTAGTTGTTCCCTAGATCTTAGATGGTTCTTGCAGGAATTTGATCGCTTCGAACTGCTTGAATCCTGACAATTGCCGTGTGCTCCATTCGCCACGTTGAAAACAATGACAAACAAACTTATCGTTTCGCAGGATTACAGCAAGTCACCTGCGGGCACATCCCCTGCTCCACATGCCTGAGCACGTGTCAAAAGTCGCCGTGCCGCCTCTCTTTTCACGTACGCCGAATGTGCTTCCCCGACAAGATGCTGGTCCTCGGTTCAGACTGATACAATAAAAAGGGCTACATGGTCAATTATTCAGACTTCAGCCGGATTTCTCCTGCAATCCAAGTTGATGCAAGCAAACGAACCAAGCACTTCCGAATGCATGCAATGCGGCAAGCCAAAGAGAGAGGGCAACTCCGGCACACTCACTGGTTGGATTTTCGACTCGAACAACTGTCGCTGCGACCTCTCGTTACTACAGTCGATCTCGCAGGTTTCGACAAAGCCTATTCTCTGCCTCAGTTGCAACAAAATAATTGCAAACCGGAAAAAGGCGACCATCACGCAGTGGATCTTTCGCCCTGAACTATGCAGGTGCGGGTCTTTGGTTGCAGGATCGCTCGAAGAACAGTCGCCACCGCCATCCAGCGACTCTGTACAGTCGGATCTCCAGGCGCAGGTACTGGTGCCGAAACGATACCGCCTGATCAGGTTGATCGGTCGCGGTGGCGCGGCCGCCGTGTATGAAGCGGACGACGAGCTGCTGAAACGAAAGGTAGCAATCAAAATACTGGAGAACCTCGCTCTGGATGCCGAAGATCTGGTCCGGTTTCAAACCGAAGCAAAGATAACCAGCAGCCTCGACCACCCCAATATTGTGCGAGTTCTCGATTTCGGAGTAAACGAAAAGAACACGCCATTCATGGTACTGGAATTCGTCAACGGTCGCACTTTACGCACATTGCTGAAAGCACAGGGTAAACTGTCCAACGATCAAGCTTTCGACCTGTTCTCAGCAGTGGCCGCAGCGCTGATGGTCGTTCCGCTGGCCTTGTTCCTTGGCAATC
>CAYTDR010001363.1:0-1967 GCA_964436185.1 uncultured Candidatus Obscuribacterales bacterium
CTACCGGGGTTTTGGTTCTTTTCCTGATAGTAATGCTGCTCGTTCCTCTTATTGTTTAAGGATGATCGCGTCGTATTTAGGGTGGTAATTATGCTGGTAACTTTGAGTGTCCGACCTGAAGTCAATATTCCTCTTGCTGATGCTCTGGAGCAGGCGACTCCATACTGGATCAAGGCAGAGGAACTCGAACAATCGTTTCAATTCCAAGAATCAAAAGTATTCAGGCGGCAAGCCATGCGTCTTGTGGCGAAGATATTGAACGACATTGATGGCTTCGATCGGTAATGTAGTCTACACAGTCATTCCCGTTCTCAACACCTTCGCGACTGCATCAGTTCGTGTCTTGACATTGAGTTTCTTGAGCGTATTTCGCACATGGACTTTGATCGTTTGCACTTCAAGTCCTAGAGAATCTGCCATTTGTTGATTGGACATTCCGTCAATAAGCAGGCGAACAATTTGTTTTTCTCTACGAGAAAGAGTGCTGAGTTCGGGCATATCGACGCGGTCGGTCAGGACAGCGCGCATCATAGGCAAGCCTGGGCCGTGCAGCAAATAATGAGCTATTAATGGTCCGATAAAACTACCGCCCTCGCTTACAATTGAGACTGCTGCCGAAATTAACAGCTCCGGTGTTTCCCGCATAATATAGCCGTCAGCTCCTGAGTCAATGCTCGTCCAGAAGTCGCTTTCGCGGGACAAAAGCATGATTACTCGTGTGCCGAAGCCTAGCTTTTTGATTTGCAGTGATGCGGCGACGCCGTCTATAACAGGCAAGTCCCTCTTAATAAAAACCATTGTGGGACGAAGGAGTCGAGTCTGCTCGATGGCTGAACGCCCGTCTTGAGCCTCTCCGATGATTTCGCAACTATCGAGACGGCCCAGCAAGTGTCTCATGCCGATGCGAACAACTTCTCGATCTTCAGCAAGCAAAATAGAAATTTTCTTTGTTTTCATAATTACCTCTTTGGAGGTAGTACTTAAGGCAATAGCCTACAGCTTTTTGCCTGTTCTGCCAAGTCCCAGCTTTGGTCCTGTGCGCTATTGGCTGGCTTGCTTGTTTATTTTCAGAAACTACCCCAAAAGAGGTAGTCTTTGCCAAACGGTCTTATCCCAAAATGCTATGATGGAGGTATAAACGGAAAGAGGTTGACGGCACCATATTTGGTGTACCTGATTCTTCGCGAAACATGCAAATCTAAATAAACTCTGAACTACAGGACCATCGAATTATGCATGTAACGCATCCGCCCGCATAGTTACCTGCTTTTGAGCCTCTTTAATTGCTTGGTACTATGCAAGAAAGGAGCGCATTATGAAACGTCATCAAAAAATAATGAGCCTGGTTACCATCTTCGGTTTGTTGATGTTCGTTTCTGCGTCCTGGCTCAATCATCCAATCTCAGGCGCCGTTACAAGTTTAGCCGGCGTTGAGCACAATGAACTTTCTTTCGTTTCGTCCACTTATCCTAACTACCTGGCGGAAGTCAAAACAAAAACTCCATACGTTGGAGCCTGTGATCTGTCATTTAAGGATGCCGTTAGTGCTCTTGGACCACGAAAGTCTATTGACTCGCTTTTGTCTCAATCCGGGATGAGCGCATGCAACCCATGCTCATTGTGGCTTCTGCATCGTTCTCTATTGATTTAAGTCGTTAGCTTGAGTATCTGCACTCTGCGACAGGAATTCACTAATCGTGGGTCCTTCTGCGCATAGCTAGGATTGCCTGATGCAGCTTACAGACTAGCCTCGCGTTTCGAGGTGGGCTAAACACATACACACCGGCACAGAATACTGCGTTTCACCTAACGCAGCGACCACACACAGGAATGGCTTAATCGCGGTTACCCGCACAGGCAATTCCGGTCGAACCGTTCTTTGCTAGTAAATCTGGAGACATAGAGATGACACTACATACGATATTACAAACAAACGGCGACAGTATTGCTGAAAGAAGCGCGCAGAC
>CAYTDR010001364.1:0-1962 GCA_964436185.1 uncultured Candidatus Obscuribacterales bacterium
AAGCTTTCTGTTAAAAGGACTGGTTTACAAACGGGCAAAAGATTATCTGTAAGCGGATAGGGAAATCATGCCACTCATCCGTCCTCTGGACATGTTCCCACAACTCTCTATCCATCGAGGTTTTCAGCGCTTGACTCGACGCAGCAATTCGAGATGTAAGCAGAACGGTCAACATGATTTCAGCTGTTCGGATTTGTATAGAAAGGTACAGGGACCGCAATGACCCGCCACCATATACGGAGCATTACATTGACAACCACTCAGATGACTCAATTGGTTTATTGGCAAGCCGCGGGCTGCCCAATAAGAGAACGAGATAGCTTTGGACTCGCAACCACACACTTGAAAAGCGAGCTTTCGAAGAGGCGAGCGCGTTCAAGAAGACAGTTTTCTCTACCTATATATAGGAACGCAAATTGAAGAAAGTGATGCCAGAAAAATCCGTACCTCGCTAATGAACTCTAGACATTGCAATGTTCGAGCAATCGCACTGCAATCCGTTCCGTCGTACGTTGCTCTCACCCGAATTCGATTCTCACTGCCTCGCAGGCCAAACATGCAGGTCGCCCGGATGCATGACAACCAACCTGTTTCAAGATCTTTTCTTCGACCATACCAACAATATGTAGGTACGATAAAACTGAAGAGTCACATACTCCTTAAGACCTGTGAACTGCAATCCACTTTGTTTAGGTGAAGGATCTCGAGACCAAAGTTAGCCTCCATCTGTTCCCACAACAGCGCAGAATCAAAAGCGCGGCCGGCAGATCAATGAAGGTCAGACCTGGAGCAAAGGACTCTTAGTTTATATTCAAGAAACTATCCGGCTATATAAGTACACTTGATTTCTTGAATTTTGGGCCGGGCAAGATTTAGTACCGGCAGATGCGATGTGATCCTGGTAACTACCAAGAATGGGATGAATGAATCGATGGTCAAGGTATTGAAGAGAGACACAAATGCATTAGTCGGTTTCCTCTCGGCGATGACTCTGGCAAGTACATTTAATTGCCTCAATGCGCCCGACGCTCATGCCGGCGCCTGGGGAGAATGCCAGAACCCGGTTTTGGCAGGATTAAAGAAAGTCACTGTAGTTGTCAACGCCAGGGGCGATGGGGTGAAAAGACTTGGGCTCAAGCAAGACGCCCTTAAGGCCGATGTCGAGAACCAACTGAGAAGAAACGGTATCGCCATCGAACCGTTCGGCTCCTTGCGAGACAAGCCGGATACTGGCGCTCTACAGATCGATACGCACCTGACAATTATTCAGGCACCAAACGGCACTCCTCTTGGCACCACCTACGCAGTCGACGGTTTCCTTCTCGATCCTGTAACCAGTGCTCGCCGACCTCTCTCGATGTCGACGTTGGGAATCCTCTGGAAGTCAACAGGTACATACGGTTATCTCAATGCCAATCATATCGGCAAGTTCGCCAGTGCAGTCCGTGCTGTGGTAGATGAGTTCTCCAGAGATTGGAAAATTGCCAATGTACCTGGTACTAATCCAGCCCAGCCTGTTTCTCAGGCTCCACCCGCGCAGCCGGCAGGCAAAAATGTCAACATCCATACCGAAGCAGCGCTGACTGAGCAAAAAGCCATTATTCAGCAGCAACAAGCGATTATCGCTCAGCAGAAAGCAGCCATGGCCAAGCAGCATCAATTCATCGCACAAAAGAATGCTGCTAAGGCAAAAAAGACCCAACACAAAGGATTAATTCCGGAGCAGGACGAAAATAATCCGATGGTTCAACAGTATGGGAAAAGCAAGCACATAGCGACGTTCTAACGAAGTCGAGCATTGCGCGCGTGATTTAAATGGGTCGGAGCTCGCTTCGATCCATTATTGTTATGCCCTATTTTATTCGACGCGGATGCCTCCGCATCTGGTGCACACGTGTTTTTCAACGCACTGCCAGCGGTGCGCTATTCAGATCGCTCAAAAACATTTTTACCCTATTCAGC
>CAYTDR010001365.1:0-1958 GCA_964436185.1 uncultured Candidatus Obscuribacterales bacterium
CGATTGTATGAAACTTTACTCGTCCCTTCAAGAACGAATCGACCACAATCTCATTTGCCGCGTTTAATACACATGCTGTGGTGTCGTCTCTGTCTGCGATCTCCCTGGCCAAACGCAAGCAGGGAAATTTTTCCTCATCTGGTGCTTCGAACGTCAGTTGAGACAACTCGAGGAGGTTGAGACGGGGAACACGATCGGAATGCAGTCGGTGTGGATGGAAGAGTGCGTAGTGGATGGGGAGTCGCATATCAGGAACACCCAACTGCCCTACGATGCTGCCATCAACAAATTCGACGGCCGAGTGGAGAATCGACTGCGGGTGAACAACCACCTTAATGCGAGACGAGGGAACGTCGAAGAGCCAGCGCGCCTCGATGACTTCCAGTCCCTTGTTCATCATGGTTGCTGAGTCGATGGTAATCTTTGGACCCATAGCCCAATTCGGATGCCGCAAAGCATCGTCTATAGTGGCGTTGCGAATCTGCTCGATACTCCAAGTTCTAAACGGACCGCCCGAACCGGTCAACCAGACGTTGTCAATCCTGTCTCTGGGCTGATCCGCCAGCGACTGAAAAATCGCCGAATGTTCCGAGTCAACGGGGACGATTTTGGCGTTGCATTTCTTAGCCAGCGGCATCACGAGAGAACCGCCTGCCACCAGAGTCTCCTTGTTGGCCAGGGCGATGGTGGTACCACGCTTAATGGCTGCAATAGTCGGCTTCATGCCGAGGAATCCGACCACTCCGGTGACGAGCACATCAATACCATCGAGAGTAGCAACTGATATCAGACCGTCATCTCCGGATACAAACTCGGTCTTCGTTCTCCAATCGAACTCTCGCCGCTCCTCTGCCGTCAACGCTTGCAAACAAGTTTTCAGTACCTCTATGTCCTTCGAGTGGGGAACCGATACGCATCGCGGTTCAAATTCAAGGATTTGAGCCGCCAGCTCGGGCAGAGTTTTGCTTCCGGCGGCCAGTCCCAGCACCGCAATATTCTCTTTCGATGCTCTCGCTATGTCGAGCGTCTGTTTCCCTATTGAGCCGGTGGAGCCAATTAAGCTAATGCGTTTCATAGTGCCTGTCCGTTGAGTTCGATCCTGTAGTGACTCAAACTCAAGGTACACTGGCAAGCCACGTGTTCAATGGCTAAACCTGACACTGAAACGCATTGCGCTTGTTGGAAAAGCGCTCAGTATGCGGTTGCGCAGGTCTATTGAGCTGGACTGCAGCCATCCTGCTGGCTCGAGCCTGAGATCTGGATTATAGCCCGAGAGCTAAATCCGCACATTACTGCTTCTTATTGATCGGTCCGCAATCCGGCATACGCTCACGCCAGACGGCGGAAGCCCATTGCATTGCGGCGTACGCTTTCACGCCTCTGTTTAGCTTTTGCCGGCTCTGATTACGACTTCCGCGGGGTCTGCTTCGCGGGCTGGTGCTTGGGCAGGCTTGTCTTTTGCCAGACGTATTTGATCGTAAAGCCGTTTCTTTGCCTCAGCCAGCTCGACTTCCGACTCGACGATGATCGACTCCAGATACTCATGAGTGACAATTCGCTTCTTATTTATTCTGGACCGTTTGTCCAACATCGTCGGAAGCATGATGATCGATTTCATCGTTCCGATGAACCAGGCAATTGGTTGTCTTCCTCTCAATGTGACGACGGCAAAATAGAACATCTGCCAGTAGAAAATATGAGGGAGGAATTTGAGCAGCAATGGCATCGGAATGTTTTTTACAATCGTATTGATGTTGTTCTGCGCAGACAACTTCACCACCAGCGGTGAGTAGCCGGTACCACCGGTAGTACCACAACCGAGATGATAGACAATCGCGGTCGGTACATATAAACACTTGTACCCGGCGCTTTGCGCTCTAAGAGCAAGGTCAACGTCTTCCAGATAAGCGAAGTAATCGTCATCGAAGAGTCCGATGTCGTCGAAAAGTTCTCGTCGA
>CAYTDR010001366.1:0-1953 GCA_964436185.1 uncultured Candidatus Obscuribacterales bacterium
GGTAAATTCCTTGTCTTCAGCCATCTGGATCAAGTAATTCAAGATGAGCGAAGCGACTGGCTTCAAGCGTTGTTTGCTGGCTGGCACTGCCAGATAGATTGTGAAAAGCCCTTTCTGGAGCCTGGCGAAGTCAATGTCGGTTTTCTCAGTCAGAGCCACTATCTTGGGATCGACCCAGTAATTGAGCCGTTGCAAAAGACCGATCAAGACACCTTTCTGTATATTCTCCGTGGTTATATTCAGAAAGGCCTTGTACTCTTGCCGGGCTAGATCTATCGGGCTATCTGAAAGTATCTCTGCGATCCGCTCTGGTCCTTCTCTAACAAGAGAGCGTATCGTGCCAAGATGCCCTTTGGTTGGAGCTACGTGCATGATTAGAGAAGCCAGCAAATGTGTCTCCGCATCTTTCCAGAACTTGTCGCCACCAGTCCGAAACTTGCTCTCCGTGTTCTGCATGATCAGCTCAGCTACATTCAAGGCGGATTCAACAGTGTTGATGCCATCAATTGGGTTGATGCGCACGGAAGCCAGGTCGTTCGGGTTGAAGTAATAGACCTCATGTCCTTGCTTCAACCTGTAGCCGGATGTCTTTCGGTACAAATCCGGTGGCTCATCACCTGCTGTAGCCTCCGTGATTATGGCGGAGTAGCCGCTTCGCTCGATAATATTCGGAATGAAAACAGAGCTTGTTTTTCCACAACCCGTTGGCCCACAAACAAGTATGTGACGGCACGCTTCAGGCTCCGGCAGAACCAGACGCCAACTACTATCGAGCATCTTGTCATATGGACCGAGATATGCGGCGTTGCCTTCAATACTGGAGACTGTCTTAAGGTAGCCAGCATTGCTCAAATCAATGGGCTCCGCCCAGCGGTCAGCACCGTATGTGGTAGGACGTGGCATCACGCTTATCTTTTCGCGCGACCTGAAGCCGGCTTCTTTGATGCCAACGATGACTCGATAGGCAAGCTCCTCACAGTCATGCCTGCGGCTCTGGTTCTCGCGATCGACTATCTCGACGAATAGTCTTGTTAACTCAGTAGCCTCGTCTATCAGCAGCCAACGACACTTGAGCCTGTAGTCATATGAGAAATTCAGGTCTCCCTTCTTTTCTTTCTTCTCCCACCTGGCTGTAATTTCGTCGGTGAGAGCAGAATAGGCCAGGTTGTCCCAACCTTCGTTGCGGATGCTACTTGCCACTATCTCGCCGACATAGCTTTGTGGCAGATTCAGCTCTCCGAACAGTTTTCCTGTAGTGTTCATCTTTTCTCCTTGTTTAACGCTCTAAATCATCGTCTTTGGTGCGACTCTCGCGAGCCTTGGGCTCAGGTTGTTTAAGGGCAGGCTCCTTGGTGGATGTCTCGCGTGTCGAGTCGTCGTCATTGTTGATGTCACGTTCAGAGCCAGAGTCGTCTTGCCTGTCAGGTACTTCGCGCACACCAAACGCAGGTGCTTCTTCACGCACCAGCGACCTCTCTGCATCTTGCGTTCTCTCGTCTTCCGGTAGTCCTAACAAATCATCTAGCTCGTCGCGCTCTATCTCGTACTCATATCGAGGAGGCTCGAACGATAGCGGTCGAGTATCGGCTTGCGCCAGGACGTCCTCGAACTCCAGCTCATCCAGGTCCATATAATCGTCGGCAAGAGTCGAAAGCATCTCGGACTCTCGACCTTCGCTATAGTCCTTATCTAGCAGATCGGCAAGAAGCTCCTTCTCTTGCTTAGCCTGAAGCGACAATTCTTGCGATAATTTATCGAGATCTACTTCTGCTAACTTCTCATCAGCTAATTGTCTCGCTTCCACTTCATACGTCTGCTCTATCTTTCCTTTGAGCTCATCGGCTCTTTCCGGATGACGCTCCAATTCATCCATGAGCGACTTTCGCTCCATAGAGTTCTGGTAGCGAACATGCCATTCAGTGGTTCGTCCCTGAGCTTCATATATACGTTGGC
>CAYTDR010001367.1:0-1951 GCA_964436185.1 uncultured Candidatus Obscuribacterales bacterium
TCCATAAAAAACTCCTTGCCTAGAAAATCGGCTTGCCTTGAAGCTTCTTGACGATGACAAACGTATCGCGATTGACGCCTTGCGGACCCCAGTAATTGAAGGCGTAGGTAAATTGCGCGTAGCCGCCAATCATAAATAGAGGTTTGAGCCTGGCTCTGGTCAGGCTGTTATGACCGCCGGCTCGCTTCATCCCTCTTTCTTTAGACTTCGGCACGGACAGCGTGCGTTCCGGAGAGTGATATATCATCGCTACTCCACGCGGGATTCTGGCGCTGACGATAACTCTTGTACAGACGACACCATGATCATTGAAAATCTCAACCCAATCATTGTCTACAATTCCTGACACGTCTGCGTCTTTGTCATTGATCCAGATCGGGTAGACACCTCTTGAGAGAGTTTTCATTCTCAATGTGTCGCCGAAGGTGGAGTGAATATGCCACTTCCCGTGAGGCGTCAGGTAGTTGAGTACAAGAGAGCCGCCGTCATTTTTCGATTGCTCGAGATCCCTTGTCTGTCGTACATCTGCACGCGGCTTGTATGTAGGCAGATTCTCGCCGTACGCCAGGTATGCCTCATGGTCGTAGTAGAGAGTCTGTCGCCCGGTGAGAGTTCTAAACGGAATCAACTCCTCTACGTTCTGGCAGTAAGCAGAGTAAGTTCTCTCCTTGTTAATGTTGCCGGTCCAATACGGCGTTGTTAGATACCGCCTGGGCTGGGAGCTCAGATCGGCGAACGTGAAATGCACACCGCGAGTGTCTTCCGCCAGATGTGTGAGATCAAGTCCTGTATGGTGCGACTCAGCTTCATAGGCTCTCCAGGCCGCTTCACCATTTGTTTCAGCGGCAAAATATAGAACGGCTTCACAAGCCGAATAATCCGACTTCAATGAGGGATATTTCTTGTCTCCCCATACTTCCGTTGGATGAGTCTCCAGGAAACGATCGTACATGTCGGCGACTTCATAAGTGGTGCCATGCATGCCGATGCCATTGTTCCTGAAATTCGGACCAAGCGAAATAAAACGATTGTAGAGATTGGCATAGTCCCGACTAATTATCTTCAAATTCGGTGCAGTCTTGCCCGGTATGAGCTCGCACTGCCCTTTCGCCCAGTCCTTGATCGTCGGTTGAGCGAGTTCTGCTGGTGTGTCATGCATTAGCGGCGAAACCTGCACATCCTTGACTGGCTCAGGTAAATAACTTTTCGCCAGAATTGAGGTGCTCTCTGCCAGACCCTTGAAAATGTCCCAGTCGCTTTTCGACTCCCAGCAAGGCGGTACCGCTGGTTGCAGAGGATGAATGAAGGTATGCATGTCAGTCGAGTTGAGATCGTACTTCTCGTAGTGAGTTGCTGCTGGCAATACGATGTCGGAGTAGAGCGCGGACGTGTCCATGCGGAAGTTGAGGTCGACAATCAAGTCCATCTTGCCCAACTCGACTTTGTCATGCCAGGTAACTTCTTTGACCAGTCCACCAGCCACTTCTTCTGCGACCGCATTGTTGTGCGTGCCAAGATAGTGCTTGAGGAAGTATTCATGACCCTTGGCTGAAGACATGATGGCGTTGCCGCGCCATATGTACCAGAGGCGCGGGAAGGACTCGGGATTATCGGGATCCTCCATTGAAAACTTCAAAGTTCGATCCTTCAGCCGTGCTACCACATGCGCCACGATCTCCTGGTCTGTGGTGGCGCCTTTCTCCTCAGCTTCCGCCACCAACTCAAGGTTGCTCTCGGTAAACTGTGGGTAACATGGCATCCAACCCAACCTGACTGCCATCGCCTGCTTGTCCGCCGTATGTCCATGCGCAAAATCATTTGTGGCATCCGCAACCGGGCACATCTCGTCGAATTCAGGGTCGTACCGCCACTGGTCAGAATGCATGTAGTGAAAAGATGGCGCGTTTTGCAGCCGGGGAGGTCCTGACCAGTCGGTTGCAAAAGCAATGGG
>CAYTDR010001368.1:0-1947 GCA_964436185.1 uncultured Candidatus Obscuribacterales bacterium
TCGCATCCTTGATCCAGCCATTTCTCCAATGTAGCCGGATCGACTGCCGGTGCTCTTCGTGTTGTGTCCATAGCATGTCGAATCGTGATAATTTCCCTGGCGATGCGCACAACTAAACGGCGAAAAGGCTGGGTCTCCGACAAACTCTCTTTGATATCGAGATTAGACAGACTCTGCTGAAATAATTCTTCCTCGCTCAAGAACTTGATGAACTGGTCGATTGCATCCCGAGTCCCTGCCAGCGACAAGTTAATACCCTCTGTCGCAAGCACAATGTTTCCCTTCAAACTTACCTCATCACAGCACGCCCACAGCGCGGATTGCCAGGAATATGGATCCGGTACCTCAAGAAATCTGTATGTAGCAATATTTACGAAGCTCATGCCATCTATTATGACAAGAGCTGTGCAGAAATTGAATAGACAACTTTAGAATAGTTACTTCCTTAATCCCAAAAGCACGAGTCAATTCCTTCTCCTTTTGGCTCTTGCCTTCAATGGGCTCTGTGACGTTCCTCGATTCGCAGCTGGTTCGAACAACATTGATCGTTGCGGACATAAATCACCTCGAAACAGCGGACCTGATGGGCTGTATTCTATGCTGGCAAGAGTGCGTCCGATGGTTCAGGACACGCTGGCAATGCTTTCCTGAATCCGTCTGCATCATAACCGAGTTTTGCAAGCTCAGCGCTGAACGCGCCTGGATTGTCAGAAGCCTCAATCATTGCCTTTGCCACGATTGCCAGAGCAGCTTCCCATGTATCTGCCATGCCTGTAGTCCAATCACCCTCCTGGCTCAAGTGTTCGCCAAGCACTACTACCAAATTTTCGCCGACTGCATCGTAATGTGCGTTTTCAATTTTGTACTTTAAATGCCGAATTCCCATCGCGTGCAAATAAGGCAGAAGGCGTTCTGGTTGCTCAACTCCACCAACGATTGCGCCTAGAGATGCCATCAACTTCTTGTGTTGTTCCTTTACCGGTGAGTGAAAAAGAGGTTTTACTGAAGGATACTTTTCAAAGAGTCTTTTATAAAAACTCAGACCGAGAGCGGTTGTACCGCCGTTTTCGCGTTTTGCTCGTTCAAACGTTTCACGCAACAAGGCTACATTCATGGACATGATCGGGCTCCTTTAGCTTCGAAAATCTTTCTTTAGCGGAATAATTGGGACAATTTCTTTATCTGGATGGTTTCATATCTGGTGCCGGGCTCCATAGCTTTTCGCAGAGCCGTGAATCACTCTCGTCTATTGATAACAAATCGACCTTTATGTCCATAATACAGTTTATTTTGAGTCCGTCAAGTCCGAAACGCCCGCGCCGTGATATTATGTATATAAAGGTAGATTTGTTCAAATGAGGGTTTTGGGTGATTTCTCAAACTGCTGAGTACGCATTACGCGCAATGGTTTTTTTAGCAATGCAAGAATCAACCGTAACTGGCCAGCAAATTGCAAAAGTCACAAAAGTGCCACCGGGATATTTAAGTAAGCTGATGCACCTGCTCGTTAAGGCCAAGCTCGTTGATTCGCAACGCGGAATTGGCGGCGGCTTCATTCTTTCCAAGAAACCAAACGAAATCTCGATTCTGGATGTTGTAAATGCTGTAGACCCTATAGAGCGAATAGAGACATGCCCCCTGGACATCCAGTCGCATGGGTTAAATCTCTGCCCGCTACACAGGCGGCTCTCGGATGCAATTGCCCGGGTTGAAGCGGCTTTCGCTGCATCGACACTCAGCGAATTAACTGAGGAGGCGAAAAGTCCATTGTGCTCAGTTCCCCTTACCGAAAGTGCTGGTCCTTCCTGAAGGACAGTGTCGACCCATTGCCCGACGGCAGCCCTAAGTCGGTTGACAGCTTTGACATTCTTCTTGTTCGGTAAGTAACGCAATGCATAAATTGTTCAGCTAAATGTCATTTAGGATTTGGAGATCAGCTCGTTGGCA
>CAYTDR010001369.1:0-1946 GCA_964436185.1 uncultured Candidatus Obscuribacterales bacterium
TTACTTCACGCAATACATTCAAACAACGCTCGATGAAGCCTTATCGGGAGTGCAGGGGTCTCTGGTTGCTAAGGTAGTAGGTTCTGATCTAGCCCAGCTGGAAAAGTATGGCGACAAAGTTGGATCGATCATGTCCTCCACTCCCGGCATTGTTGACGTTGTTGTTGATCCATTGCTTGGACAGCCGCAACTAATGATCGAAATCGATCGCAAGGCGGCGTCTCGTTATGGATTGAGTGTCGAAGATCTGAAGGATCTAGCAGAGATGGCTATTGGTGGAAAGCCGACTACGACTGTGATTGAAGGTGAACAACGGTACGATGTGATTCTTCGCTTTGCGTCTCCTTTCCGCTCCGACAAAACAACGATGTCCAAAATTCTAGTGGACACACCTTCCGGTGCAAAAATACCTCTTTCTGTATTTGCTCAGGTAAAGGAAGTTACGGGTGCTACTCAGATTTGGCGGGATGGTGGCTCAAGAATGGCTACGATCCGAGCAAATGTCCGCGGAAGAGATCTTGCAACAGCCGTTAAGGATGCCCAGACGAAGGTGAAAGCGAAATTGGGTCTCTTGCCTGGTTACACGGTCGTCTGGAGCGGTGAGTTTGAAAGGCAGAAAGAAGCCTCGCATCAGCTTGCCACTGTGATTCCCGTAACGCTTCTTGTCATTTTAACTATCCTCTATGCAGCAAGTGGCACTATGCGTGGTGCACTGGTAATGTTTTCTGTAGCGCCCATGGCCTGCGTAGGTGCTGTGCTTTCACTCTACCTGACTAACACTTACTTTTCGATTTCGGCTGGCGTGGGGCTGATTTGCCTGTTCGGGCTTGCTGTAAAGAACGGAATTCTTATGGTCTCCTTCTTCAATGAACTCCGACTAGAGGGCTATCCACTGCACGAGGCTGTTTACCGAGGAGCGCTAATTCGCATGCGTCCGGTTCTGATGACTGCCACTATTGCGGCAGTAGGTCTATTGCCTGCGGCATTCTCCACTGAGATTGGTGCACAAACGCAGCGCCCCTTTGCTCTGGTGATCATCGGCGGACTGGTCACCTCCACCGCGCTCACGCTATATGTGTTGCCTGCTCTATATCTGTGGCTCGCTCCCAAAGCAGGTCCGAAGAAAAATCAATCTGAAAACGTCTCTACTTCGTCAACCGAGGCAAACTTGCCATGAATCGTTTCATCCTCGTCTGCCTATGTGCCGCATCAATTCTATGTGCTTGCACAAAGACCGAGCCGAGCCAGGAAGCACCAAAGAGTGTCACAAATAGTCAGGCTCCGATAAAGCTCTCGGCTGAGCAGATCCAGCGATTTAAACTTCTCATTGAAAAGGCTCGAATAAAGGATCTGGCTCAAGAAGTAGAAGTAGCGGCGACAGTTCAACCAGACGAGACTCTTACGATGCCGGTCTCTTCACTAGTACCGGGACGAGCCGAGCAGGTTCTCGTCAGGCTGGGCGATTCCGTCAAACAGGGAAAGGTATTAGCCACCATTCGTAGTGACGAAGTGAGTTCGATTCAAACGGATTTCCTGCAGCAACTGCTTGAGCAGCGGGCAGAGGCTAGACAGCGTCTGCTTGAACTGCGGTCTGAATCCAAGCAATTGACCACCAAATCGGAATTTCTCAAGAAGCAGTTTAACCGTAAAAAGTTTCTCAACGAGAACAAGATCGGATCAAAGGCTGAAATGGAATCCAGTGAGAGCGAACTGATGCAAGCCGAATCGGCATTAGAAGCGGCAAAGGATAAAGAGAAGGCTGAGCTCGAAGCAGCGGAAGCAAAAGAAAAGGCATTATTTATAACGAGCAAAGAGAAACTAAAGCTTCACGGAATACCGGGTTCAGAGATTGATCGAGTGGCAGCGGAAAAGACCGTCAGAAGCGTCTTTCAAATCCGCGCTCCTGAGACGGGCATAATCACAACTAGAGATATAGACCCTGGCGA
>CAYTDR010001370.1:0-1945 GCA_964436185.1 uncultured Candidatus Obscuribacterales bacterium
TTGAGCCGAGTCACTGGACTCCAGCAGGGCCGCTGCGTCAAGTGCTTTCAAGCCGTTGATCAGCTGTTTGTCGCCACCCTCGCGCTCCAGTTTTTCAAGCGCTTCCCTTCTAATAGTTTGAGCATTTTTGTCAGCCAAAGGACGTTGAATGAAATCAATCACTGCCGCCGGCAGCTGTCTCTCATTACGCAAAACATTTGGAGCCACTTCTACTCTGGCATTGGGCTGATTTGGAAGTACCACCGTAATGTCAAAAATGCGCTGACCATCACGTTCCAGACGAAGTTGTCGCGAACCTTCCATTGCCGGATTCGAAACATCCTTCAGCCTGAACGGCATTCCCGCACGTAGCATCTCAGAGTTGAAGGACTCTCTGAACTGGTTGATATCGCCTGTGAAGGCAATCTTGTTGAGAGCAGCAGTCAATGTCTCAGGAGTCGGAAGCACACCTTTGTCGACGTCGCCTTTCAAGACCTTCACCGAAGACGCCAGAAGTTCCCGCGTTTCCTTTGTAGGTAGCTGCTCTACGGTGGCGACAGGCCGCGAAAGCTTGATGCCGACCTTTTCGTTGCTGCTCTGGAGTTCTATGTACTTTTGACCGTCCTCTGCGCGGTTGTTGGTTGCATCAATCAGTTTGAGCTGGGGCTGAACAGAGGACAGTTTGCTGTTAACCGCCAGGATGAACTCATTGAGCCGTCCCGCCTGGTCGGCTGCAGCGAGCGCCTCAAGCACAGTGCTGGTAAGTGTTTTGTTCTCACCAAGCTCGAACACTGTTTGTCCGACGAGCGGTCTCAATTGCATCGGAAGCTTAGTGACAATCTTGTCCCCATCAAGTGGAGGAGCGGGTTGAGCGAAAGTACCGACTGGAGGAGCCTGGAGGAGTAGATCGACTTTGTCAGGAATCGGCTGATCGGGAGGAGCTTCCTTGGCCGTTACCGGAGCGCGATTTGGATTCTCTACCACAACCGGTTTCGAAGTGAACAACCGCTTATCGGTTTCATCGTCCTCCGTTTCGCCGTCGTCTATTTCAGTCTCGTTTTTACTTTCGTCTTCGTCCTCTAACTCGTCCTCGTTTTCATCAGTCTCGTCTTCACTCTTAACGTTGTTATCAATCTCATCCTCGTCGTCGACAACTTTTCCTGCTGCATCTTCAGTAAATTCTCCTTCCTTAACATTCGGCGTAAACTGAACTATTTTTGTTGGTCTGCTTCGCCACAGAACTTTGTTTGGATCGTCCTTTGTGGCAAACTCATCATCAGACAGCGACACCGCATTTGGTGTAAGCGCGACCCTTGCTTTTCTGATCAGATCAGCGAGGACATCTTCTGCGTCAGCTCCAACGCTGTTATTTAACGAACTCACTAAAGAGTCCAGACCATCCATTGAATCCGCTGAGTGAGGAAGAGAGATTGTCAAATCGTTCGCATTAGCTATAGACTTCAGTGTTTCCCATGCCTCGACCTTGAAAATAAACTCAAGCTGCTCTGGAATTGGCTCGCCGTTCAACTCAATGGAACTCATCTCGCCATTCTCGAACCTGCAAACCACTCGCTGATCCGACTTTCCGTCCTCCTGCGCTATTGAAACGTCGAAAAATTCAGGTTGTCCGCTTTTGATCACGACATACTGTTTTTCGTTGTTTCGATTTATAAGAATTGAAACCGTATCTGCACCCTTATCCAGCGTTGTGTCAACGGTTAGAACAAGCTTCTTCTCCTCATCGTACAAACGGCGGTGCTCGGTTGAGGAGGTGCCGTTGGTTTCATAGGCAAAGGTTTCGCTGGCAGACGGACGTCTGTCTCGAGCCTGCGACCCTGAAAAGTAATAATCAAGCTCAATTTTTCCTTGTTCGTCCTGGGAATAGCTCATCAAGATACCCTTGACGCCCAGTAGATTGGTTAATTTTTCGCCGTTTAGACCAAAGAAAAGAGTTCTGCGCTCTTCT
>CAYTDR010001371.1:0-1945 GCA_964436185.1 uncultured Candidatus Obscuribacterales bacterium
CTTTAGCTGGAAGCAAGCTTCGCAATCTAGAATCCCTTTATTTAGCGGTCGCCTCAGGTAGACTCGTGTGACTGAAGCCCAGGAGAACTGTCGCAGGCACCTCTCATTCACTGAGCTGCTGAGGAATTTGATACCGTAGGGGTTGAGATTAATGTGAGTGAGCCCTCTGGTCATGCACATCAGGGGTACCACTGCCAGAATTAAGAGCTTGTAGATTTGCAGTGTTCCGAAATTGATAGCGTTGAAATGCTCGAATATGAAGACTGCCAACCAGACTATCGCGAATACATAGACAACTTTTTTCACGTTGTCGCGGGCTTCAATTGATCCGATTCCTCCAGCATTGCCATATGGCCAGCAAGCGATCATGACCTCCTCTGAGTCCTCGAACGAATTGATGCCGTAAGCATTCGCAAATGGCAAACTCGAAGTCGTCACCTCGCCTGAGTGCCATGGTTCGCAAGTTGCAGGAATCCGGCTAAAGGAGTCGGTTTCAAGCTGTCTGTCGTGCTGGAGCGAGTTGTCTTCGCCGTGTGCTTGAGTAGCATCGTTTACTATTAGGCAGCCGAACTCGTTTTGCGAGTAGTTCTCTGACGAGTCGTCCTCCTTATAGAATCTCTGGTCGGTCAAGTTATCGTGTGTCATGTCTCTTATAAACGATGTCGATTGCCATGCCCTCAATCTTAGTTTAGCGCGCGTGCCGGCTTGTCAGGTCCGATCCGGAGGACAGCTCCTGCAGGCGCCTTCGGAAATCGTGTGCTGTGGGCGGTCTCAACTCTGCATCTTGCTCGGTGGCGGCTGCCACCAACTCGTCGAGGCCGGGTGAAATGCTCGTTTTCTGGGACGACGGATTTGATCTGGCGAGCGGTTCAGGATCAACTCCGGTAAGAAGGAAGTGCATCGTCGCCCCAAGGGCAAACAGATCGCTGCGAGGCTCCGCCTTGCCTCTGATTTGCTCAACTGGCATATACGAGTGCTTCCCGACCAGAGTTCCCGTGGCCGATCCGAGGTATTCGTTTGACGCTCCGAAGTCGATAAGCATTACATGACCCGTGTTGGAAACAATGATGTTATCCGGTGTTACGTCTCGATGCACTATGGGCGGTGACTGGCAATGAAGATGCTGAAGTACCTCGAGAACTTGCATGCACCATTCGATAACCAACATCTCAGGCTGAGCTCCCCGTTGCCGTACAATCTCCCTCATGGTTTCACCTGGGACATGTTCTATCGTCAGGTAGTTCCTTCCATCCTCTACAAAGTGATCGTAGATCTTCACTATGCCGCGATGGTTCAGCCTCTGGAGGAAGACTGCCTCTCTGTTGAAGAGTTCTTCCGCCTTCAGTTTTGCTTCTGCCGAAGTATCATCGGGAATTACTGACTCCTTCAGAACTACGGAACCATATAAGGTATCATCGGCGAGATAGACTGCAGAGAATCCTCCGAATGCCAATTGTCGAACCACGCTCAATGTATTCGAGCGCAACTTCATGCCTGGATCCAGGGGAACGAATGTCGGAGGGTTGAACCTCCGTGCTAATTCTAAATCGAACATCTGACCATGACTCAATTGACCGATGCCTCGAAGTTCGTTTTGAAGCTGGTTGCTGTAGTCTGCAATCTCATCTGTCCACACCGCAGGTGGTGCCCAGCTTTCAAAGGCCAGGAGAAACTGTTCTCGATCGCTCTCTGCCAGGCTGTTTAAATTGACTGAAACTGACGGACCCGCTTTCAGGCGACAAATAAGTCTCAACGTCCGTCCATCAAGAACGCAAGATAGAATGTTGGACCAGGCTATCCATCGGCTTCTTCCCACTCCTCCAAATCCGGGTGGCAGGCCGAAGCCGGAATCATTGACTACGATCCTCTGTCCATGCACCCGAGCGAGAGACAGTTGAAAGGGAACGTACACATAGGCCAGCCCGCCAATAATAAACAGACCTAT
>CAYTDR010001372.1:0-1940 GCA_964436185.1 uncultured Candidatus Obscuribacterales bacterium
TTGTATGGGAAGTGGTTCTCGGCCCGAGCTCTCTAGGTTCGAAACTAAAGTCAGCGGTTGAAGCGAAAACGACAAATCCGCTTTGGGCTACTGCCGTCAACGCGATCAAATACACGGCGATTTTCTGGGCAGTGCTTGTAGGCTACTTCGCACTGAGAAGATACGCGCTTGGCACATTCGTCGGCGGATACGACGACTCGCTCTTTTTTGTTGCCGACGTAAAACATTTCATTCTTAGCTGGATTCACGCACTGAGAATGTTCCTCATTCCACTAAACAAGAACTTGATTGGCGCGCACCACATCCTCACAAGAGGTTGGGAGATCCATATGGTTCTGATCGGTGCCATCTGCGCGGTGAACTTGCTCATCGACCGAAGTCTGAGACGCCTTTTCTTCTTCAATTTCCTATTTTTGGGATTGGCACTCGCTCCAGTCTATAAGATCTTCGCAATCAGCGATGATCTGCAGGGGTCTCGTCTGGCACACGTAGCGACACTCGCATTGAGTCTACTGCTTGCCATGTGTTTCATAACCCCCCTGCGAGCCCTGGCTGCGCGTGGCAAGGATGGTACTGCAGGCGATGCCGAAGCAAAGAGACCATCATTGATTCGTTCAATCGCTTCGGACAGTCGAACTCGTGGTGTTCTCCTCACCACATTCACACTGCTACTGGCGACGGTGCTCTGGACCAACAACCAAACCTGGGCGCGAGCCGGAAAAGAATCCAACTCCATTCGCAAAGGTTTGAGTGATCTCTACACCAATCAGGTGAAAGGCGACCCCCAGGTCCTTTTGATCGGACTGCCCGACCAGATGGATGGTGCCTATATTTCGCGCAATGCGCTCTGGGGAATGACCAAGAGTCCGCAACTACATCGCGATATATGGAACTGCCTCATGCTCAATCAATATGAGCAGATTCTCCCGTTCGGTTATTTGAAGGAATCGCTCTTCGATAGCCGCGATAAAGTGCGAATTTTCCAGTGGAGTTCCGCCCAGGGCAAATTCCTTCCCTTACCTGTCGGAGACGTGGAGCCGAGCACTATAAAACGAGAATGGCACGGCAGCGAGCTGAAGCAGATCGTCAAAGAAGAAACATTCGCAACCTGGGACAACGACGGCAATCTGGAAGTTAAAGGCGATGCTGGTCGTTTCGGTAAACCAGAAATGGTTATCGATCTGGGCAGAAGAAGCTGTTTCCACCTCGACTTCATTGGTATCAATGTTGAGGATCTCGGCAGCTCGCCGGATCTATTAAAGATAGAAGGCGCGGATCTCCTGTACACCAACGACGTTCGTCCAAATTTCAATCTGCCGGAACGTACCCATGCAGACTTTCAACCAAATCAAAAAACTCAGACATTGATTCTTCCGTTGAGAGGACTGCCTGAGTGGTCGTTCGGAGCTATGAGCCACCAACTGAAACTGCGTCTGCCTCGCAGCGCCCGCTTGAAAATCACGGGTATCTCTATCCTGCCACCAGATACGGTCATACCAAAAATGACCTTCCCTAATTCAGGATTCTTCGGCACCAAAGGGTTTCTCCATCTGTCACAGAAAGATAAGCAGGTCCCGCTCAGCATTGATGTGAGCGGCATTCCAGGCGCCTCAGGGGCGGTGCTAGAGTTAACGCGTCCGAACCTCTACTTTGAGCTGCAGAACACAATTCTCGAAAGCAAAGTAAAAATGAGGGACATGCCATTCTCCAAAGAAGGAGAGCTGATTCTCAAACGAGACCAGGTGCCAGCGCTCGGTGTGTACGAGGCAAGACCTTGGGCAGTCGATAAGAATGGCAAGAAAATTGGCATCTGTGGAGATCACATCGTCATCTCCGTTGACTCCTGACTCCCTCGAGAGGTCCGGTATCGCATCTGGTATACCGAGTTGGTGACTGAATCAGCAACTCGCTGGAATTCCCTTCGACGTTAGCAGCGCGAC
>CAYTDR010001373.1:0-1936 GCA_964436185.1 uncultured Candidatus Obscuribacterales bacterium
GCGTTTTCCATGGTTGCTCATACATGTTGATTTGTGGAAACCAACTCAGAAGGCACCATATGATCAACAAGAAATTGAAGAGCTGTAATATACCACCTACTATCTGGACTATAGGGTTCATGTTGGTTCCTTTGAAGTGTAGACACCCCTATGGGCCGATTGTAGCATTTTTCTTCGATGGGGCAAGGACAGTAAGCGCATGCACCAAAAGCCGCCACGTTATTTGGGTTCGGAAGGAGTAAACAGTACACTGCAGCACTCTCGAGAGCACGAGTTAATTGCAAAAATCAAGGAATGGACAGGTTCTACCTTGATTGGCGATGATTGTGCCGTAATCGACGGAGGTCTGCTCGTTTCTACTGACAGCCTGGTGGAAGGCACTCATTTTGACCTGGCCACCACTTCTTTTAATGATTTGGGCTGGAAAGCAGCGGCAGTCAACCTCTCCGATGTGGCAGCCATGGCTGGGCGCTCCCTATTCTGGTTAATTGGGCTTGGATGTCCGCACTTTGTGAGTGAGTCGGATATTCGTCAATTCTATGAGGGATTTACCGATTGCGCACGGGCTTACAAAGCACGCATTGCCGGGGGTGACTTGTTTCGATCGGCTCAGATGGTTCTATCCATCACGGTGCTGGGACATGCTCATGAGCACGGCTCATTAACCAGGCGAGGTGCGAGCAAAGCGGACGTAGTCGCAGTGACGGGAGACTTTGGTGCCTCGGCTGCCGGATTTCACCTGCTAAACCATCCCCAACTTCAGGAGAGCGACAACGTCGGACAATACTGCATCAGCCGACATCTCAAACCGCTTCCCCGCCTTTGCCAGAGCTGGGCGCTGGCAAGAGCAGCGCGTGGTCGCGCTACTCTAATGGATGCCAGTGACGGACTGGCCGACGCGTTGGTGCAGCTTTCCAGAGAGAGTGGTTTGGGCATGACTATTGATCTTGATAAGGTTCCAGTTCATGACGAAACATTAGCTCTGGCGCGACGATCAGGCATTAATCCGTTAGACTGGATTCTCTACGGTGGAGAGGACTACGAACTCGTAGCATGCATTCCACCCGATGTATGGGCACTACTGGCGGCAGCGGAAGCCGACAATCCCTTCATCAGGGTCGGTGTAGTCGACGAGACAAAGGAGATAACTCTCAACGCTGGAGGTTCTTCTGGTCCAAGACTGGACCTGTCCAGAGGATTCCAACATTTTCAAAAAGGGTGAGAGAAGTGCCAGATACGATGCCAGAAACGAAGACAGCCGAGCTTATCGACGGTAAAAAAGTAGCAGAAGAACTGTGTCAATCGCTCAAAGAAAAAGTGGGGCGATATGTCGAGAAGGGTTTGCGACCGCCGGGTCTGGCGGTAGTACTTGTCGGCGACAATCCGGCCAGCGAGCTCTACGTGAAGAACAAAATCACTGCCTGCAAGAAGGTAGGCATCAAGAGCTCACTCTTCCGTTTCGAAAATCGGGTTGAACCCCGGGACGTCCTCGAGTGCATTCGCGACCTCAACGTCGATGATACCGTAGATGGTGTGTTGGTTCAGTTGCCGCTGCCCTCACATATTTCCGAAGAGCAGATTCTTGAAGCCATGGACCCGCGCAAAGATGCCGATGGACTCCATCCTTACAACCTTGGTTGTCTGATGGCCGGCAAACGTGGCCCGCGACCGTGCACGCCGCAGGGAATTATGACCTTGCTAGATCGCTATGGCGTGGATCTGGAAGGAAAACGAGCGGTCGTCGTTGGTCGTTCTAACCTGGTTGGCAAGCCTGCAGCCCTTCTCATGATGCAGCGCAATGCCACCATCGCCGTCTGCCACAGTAAAACCAAAAACCTCGATCAAGTGATCGGCACCGCCGACGTTCTCGTCGTCGCTATCGGTAAATCGCGCTTTGTGCCAGGCAGTTGGATCAAGCCCGGCGCCGTTGTAATCG
>CAYTDR010001374.1:0-1936 GCA_964436185.1 uncultured Candidatus Obscuribacterales bacterium
AATGCGAGATTATTTGGAGAATTTGTCCGTCACGCAACTGCGTATTCTAAGCACCACAAACCCTGAAAAGAAGTTGTTAGCCACCGTCACCACTAACGGTGGCCTGCCTCTGTAGATTCTGCATCTCAGGTTGCCTACTCTTTTTAACATCGAGCAGGGCTGTTATCGTCTCGGAGCGCTCAGATATTTGTGTCGGCATAGTCAGCAACTCAGGCGCCAAGGCTAGCTCCATCTCCTTCACTTCAGCTTCGGTGAGATCCCATGCGCTGGCATATGAGAGGACAAGAATCCGAGGACTGAAGGACAGTAGTGTAACCACATTCGGTGCGCGCTTGTAATGCGGACGAGTCCCTGTTCTTGACGGACTAAAATGGAAACGATTATCGTCTCGTTGTACGGATCATTGCAAAAATCCCATTACTAGCCAAGTTACAGGGCTGACAAAATGATTCTTCGTAGAATTATCATGCGAGGAATTGACAGCGGCAATTCAATGATGTTACATAAAGCCAGTAGCCAATAGGTTTTTGGCATGGAAACCGTTTTCATTTTGAAACCAAGTTTACCGAGACTGATACCAGATATAGTGCTAAAAGCGAGCGATCAGTAAGAAGAGGAATTAATTGCATGAGCTGTAAAGTACACGATGACCACGCGCATACCCATGGTGATGGATGCGGACACTTAGCTGTCAAGCATGACGATCATGTGGACTATTTGCATGATGGACATTTGCACCATGTTCACGGTGAGCATGTGGATGAGCATTGCCTTTCGGATTCCGGGTCTGAGTGCACCCCCGAGCATAGCTGCGGAGACCATGAGGCCGAGCACAAACATGGAGATGGCTGTGGACACCATCTGGTTCCGCATGGAGACCATATGTGCTACGTGGTCAACGGACACCTGCATCATAGCCATGACGGTCATTGTGATGATCATGGCGGTGTTGATATGGCGTAGCGCGCTGGAATTGAGATTGTTGAAATTCATACGGGTCCAGCGATTGGGCCCGTTTTCATTGAGGAGGAACCAAGTTGGAGTGAGTTTGGGGGCAGCGTTCTGCAGAGAGTATTGCCGAACTTTGTTCATGGGGGAGAGGGTAGTTGTTTTCTCTGAGCGGTGGAGCGCTGAACTGCCGCCGGATCGAAGGGTTGTATCGTTCGAATATCGCTGTCTTTCGCGGATGTTTCTGATAACAAGTTCGTTCAAACGTGCAACAACAGGCTTCTGGCGGTTTCTGGCGCAAAGCGCTTCTTTACCCTCCCTCTTTTTGCGCTGAAACAGTCGCGAACTGTGGGCTGTTAGATTAAACTTCTTTGTGCGTGCAGGTCCTAAAAGTGGCAGCAGTGGGTTGTCTTAATGTCTGACCGATGGCGAATCTATTAACGTGGGCGGCTGTAGCCGTTTATTGTTCCGTCGCAACAGGTACATACCCTTTAGCAGCGGACTGTTTTAAATGACAGAGGAAAAAAAGAGAAAGGCATCCCCGGACTCGCTTAAATCAGCGGGCAAGTCTACCTGGCCTGATGCGCAAGGACAGACTAGTGATGATAGCGGCTCAAGACCACCGTTGTTTCCTGATGACAGTCACACAGATCTGGACATAGTTGATCCTGAGTTTCCGGATAACAGCTTTCACGATCTGGATGCTGTTAAACCAAGAAAAGTAGAAGTTCCCTGGATAACAGAACGGGCGCAAGACCAGATTCCCTGGGGTCCTGACCCGGGTGCGGACGATATCTCCTGGATTCCGACGAAGGACGAGAACGAGCTTTTCGATGACAAAGTGTTCGATTGGCGCAATTCGATGACAATTCTGAGATTCCCTGCTGATGTGAGTATTCATGAAATCGATCGTGTAGTTCTTCCTGGTGAAACACTGCACGATCTCAGTCAGCTTGCTGTAGAACAACTGGTAGAAGAGCCTTCCAAG
>CAYTDR010001375.1:0-1926 GCA_964436185.1 uncultured Candidatus Obscuribacterales bacterium
GAGTTCAACAGAAGAGATGCAGGATCAAGTGAGGACCTTTGCAAGTTCTCCTTTTAATTCAGTCACATGAAACATGGCCCGTTCTCGAATTTGAGCATTGCCAGCTATCGCCAATTTACTTAGTGCCACCACAGCTGATCTCCTGTCCTCGCTTGAGTACAGTGGGTTGCTGTTATCGAGCACCACGAGGATCGCGCCAAGACGCACAAATTCATCAGGATGCGGATAACGAGTTCCCCATCGCGCAAAGGCATTAGCAGCCTCTTTACGGAGGTCATCGCTAATGGCTGACTTTCCTGCAGACAGCAAAATTTCTGCCGCGCGAAAACGTTGCTCGACAGACAAGCTGCTGTCATTAACTGCAGCTTTGAGATGTGGAACACGAGCATCACGAACATCCACGATGCGCGGATAGCCATTCTCTCCGCGGGTGTCGGAAAGGACTTTATGAACAGCCCCTTTCACTCTGTCATCACGTGATGACTTGAGCGCTTTACTTACCGTGGCTGCCATCTCCTTGATTTCGCTGTTAGTGTGCCTCGCCGATATACATTCAAGCATCGGAATTAGCTCCGCATTTCCGTGTTTAGCCATTTGGCTCAGTATCGCCTTTTGATACTGCACGCTGCCATAATGATCAAACTGATTAAGACGTGGCATGAAGCGCATCTCGGTTTCGAATGCCACCGTCAGAATCGAGACCGCATTCTCCCTCGATATTGCATTACTTGACGCAAGTGCATCAACGCCAGCAACGAGCTTCATTTTGTTGGTTCGGGTAAGGCTCGTATTCTTAATCAAGAGCTGACTCAGGACACTCTCCATTTCACCGGCGGACACACCTTTGCCAGTCGAAACTGCAACTATGGCATCAATTGCTTTATCAACGCATTCAATGCTGCGGTCAGGTCTTAGTATTCCAAGGGCAGGGAAATGGACAGGGGCCGATTTCAGGGACGCGCCATCGCTGTTGATGACATACATGATTGCCCTAAGTGCGTCTTTCCGTTTGTTTGGCTCAGCGTTGGCACTGAGAACGGTATCAATAACCAGCTGGAATTCTTTCGAAACTTTTTCGGCGTGGTCAGTGAGGACTTTGTTGACGGCCCTGATTCTCTCATCACCGGCTAGGATAGAAGAGATTCCACTGTAATTATCCCACGTCGCCTTAGCGTCTCTATCAACCGTCTTTTTGCGAAGCTCGGGCGAGAGCATGGCTAAGCCGCTTTTCCTGGCAAACTCGTCGAAGTCCACGGACTGCCAACCCGCACCTAATTCGTTGCCAGAAAGAAATCGGCGGACATTTTCAAAATGGCGATGCATGGGAACATCTATCGCCACGGCTGCACGCTCGCCCGAGGTCGTTGTTCTTTTAGCCGTCTCCGCAAAAGCTCGTTCGAAGAGTTTTGAATAAGGTTTAGCTAGATCCATTGCCTGCGTCTTGCTCGAATTCAACGCACCGTTCTTTGCTACATCAGCGAGAGCAAAAATTGCCGCCTCCCTTCCCTCCGGCGCTATCTCAAGGCAAAGTTTTGCTGCTGTCATGCGTACAACATCATTCTTGTCGTGCAAGGCGATATTTAATACCGAGACACGGGGATCCTGTTGTCCTTCTAACGGCCTCACCCTGGTGGCAGCAGATAGCGTAACAGCGACTTGAAAAGCGTCCAGAGACGAATCCGCTAAAGTATTTGCAATCAAATCGGCCAACTCTTTTGGTGTCTTCGCATTGCCAAGGATGCAGTCTTTGCCTCCGTTTTGAACGTATTTAATCTCGTCGTAAGCGGCCGCGTCTGCGAGATGCGTCGTACCGACGAGCTGTTGATGTAGCATCTCTGCCTCAGCTATTATCCTCGGCGTACGAAACGCCTTCTCATCCCCTTTCAGGGTAGTTATTGCCATGAGGGCGGGGATCGATGCAGAAGA
>CAYTDR010001376.1:0-1924 GCA_964436185.1 uncultured Candidatus Obscuribacterales bacterium
AAGGAGAGATTAGTGCTCTTCTTCTAGAGAAAGACTGGTCCAGTTCTAAGTTGGTACCGATTGAAAACTGGCCGCCCTCCCTTACGATAGCCCTTGGTATCGCGCTTGCATCCGAGTTTCCCATGGTCTTATGGTGGGGAGCCGACCTTCTGATGCTGTATAACGATGCATGGCGACGCATTCTTGGCAAGAACAAACATCCGCAGTTCCTGGCTGAGCCTGGCGAGAAGGCCTGGAGCGAGATCTGGGATGTTATCGGTCCCATGTTGCGCTCCGTTCTTGAAACCGGCAAGGCGACATGGGTTGACGACCAGTTGCTGGCCGTCAATCGCTACGATTATCTTGAAGAGGCGTATTTTACTTAGTCCTACAGCCCTATATTCAGGCAGGATGGCACCATTGACGGTGTGTTCAGCGCCGTCCATGAGACTACCGAGCAAGTAATTGCCAATAGACGAATCGAGCTTCTGCGCGAGCTTGGCTCCAGCGTAGCGGATGTTGATCCGGTTGAGCAGACAATCAGAAAAGTAATGGCTGTGCTGGCTGCCAACCCCAAGGATATTCCATTTGCGTGCCTTTACTTGACGCAGCAAGGCGACGAGGTTCTCCGAGGAACAGCACCGGATATGATACCGCGAGAACTCACGCCTGAGGTTCTGAACGATAATCCTCTCTTTGGCGAAGATTGGTTTCAACCATTCAACATAGAGAGCTTGAAGTTTAGCTCTCTCGCCTGGAATGACCTTGTCAGGCAGGCCATTCGCCTTCCGCTTTCAGCTTCCGATCAATCGAAACCGATTGGACAGCTCCTACTTGGTATAAACCCTCGGCGAGAATACGATCAAGGCTATGATAACTTCCTGCGCCTGCTTGCTAATCAGATAGCGTCCGCCATCAACGGCTCTATTTCATATGAGCAAGAAATACAGCAAGCTGAGGCTTTAGCGAATCGACTGCATAAACGTATTGACGACAAGACACGAGAGCTTGGAACCATCGGCAGTATCTTTTCAAATTTCGTCGAATCGGGCGATTATAGAGAAGCCAGTAAAGGAATTTTGCAGATTGCGCTCGACGCTACTGAGAGCGAGTACGGCTTCATCGGTGCCACCGTTTCTGGTGGACCGCACGGCTCTACTTTACGAGTATTTGCTGATCTGGGCTTCAACTGGAGCCCAACGCAAAACAGAGAGTTGTACGACAAGATAGTTTCCGACTATGAGACCAGGGGCTACATTGAGTTTCCCCGCCTCGACAATCTTTTTGGCTGGCCCATCCTTAACGGCAAGCCACTAATAGCGAATGAGCCAACCCTAGATGTTAGACGCAGCGGTCGTACTCCAATTGGCCACCCGCCTATGCTGAATTTCATCGGAATGCCCATCCTCAAAGGCGGTACCGTAGTTGGTGCAATCGGAATGGCCAACAGACCAGGTGGCTACGAGGATAGACACATAAAGGACCTCGACTACCTGACCAAAACCGCTAGCGTCATTTACGAAAGCTATCGCCGTCAGCAAATCGAGCACTTGATCATCAAGGATCGCTATACGGCGGAAGAGAACTTGCGTCAAGCCAACGAGGCTCTGCTCGAGATCGCATATTCGGTTTCGCATGAGTTGCAAGACCCCGTCGCAAAATTGCGCGGCAATCTCGGACTTCTGTCCGCCCGGTATCGCGACCGGCTTGGAGCAGATGCCGACGAATTCATTCAACAGTCAACGCAGGCAACCAGCACAATATTGCGCATGGTTGACGACCTTTGGACGTTCGCCCGCATCGACCGACCGCATCTAAAGTTCGAGACAGTCGATCTCAACGAGCTGTTTGACGAAATTGTCACCACTCTAAAAGACGAAATTGAGGATGCGAAGGTAACGTTGGATCGCAATGCCCTGCCTACAATAAGGTGCGAACATCGTGA
>CAYTDR010001377.1:0-1916 GCA_964436185.1 uncultured Candidatus Obscuribacterales bacterium
GACGAAATCACTCGGCACTGAAGACGTGACCAACGTGCCTGCGGTCGGCACCATTGATACCAGATATGACAGCACATGATCCGGACCGTGGAAAACAAAAAATCCTACGACAAGCAGAATCGCGAACCAGGCCTTCCAGGTGTTCCATTCCGAGAATCTATACTCTAACCATTTTTCAGCGCTGTAGTAAGGTCGATACGGAATTACGATCTCATTCTCGGAAAGCTCGTCTTCATAAGCAGTAATTGGGTATTTAATCAGGTGAGATTGGTTCATATTCTGCTCTTACTACGACTTGAGGACCGTTGCCCCTTCTTGCTCTGTGATGAGCGCGGCCAATACTTCTGTTATTTTGGCCGCCTTCTCTGGCCGTTTCGCCGCATCCATATCCGTGCAAGCGGCGATCAGATCGTCCAGTCCCGAGGGCACCGATTCGTTCAGTGATCTTGGTCTGGAGCTCGAGAGCGCTTCGGGATCATCACCGGTAAGCATGAAGAAAAGCGTTCCACCAAAAGCATAAATGTCGCTTCGTGTCTCTGCCTTGCCTCGTAGTTGCTCGGGCGCGATGTAGGCCTGTTTGCCTACCAGCGTTCCTGTTGCCGCGCCGACGAATTCGTTGGCGGCGCCAAAATCGATTAACACGACCTGGTCGTTCGGACCGAGCACCAGATTATCCGGAGTCAGATCTCTATGCACTATAGGCGGTGACTGCTGGTGCAGGTATTCGAGAATCTCGGCGATCTGATGTGCCCAGCGCATTACGGTGAGCACGTCCTGCCTGCCGTTTTGCTTGACGAGCTGCCTCAAGTCCTGTCCTCTTATATAGTCGAGAAGAAGATAGCTTCTTCCGCTCTCCTGAAAGTGGTCGTGAACTTTGGCAATTTGAGGATGTGAAAGTCGGAGCAGGAACTTCGCTTCCCTCTCGAATAGTTCCTCTGCCTTCTCTCGGGCATGAGCATCAGCAGTGGCGGGAATCACCGCTTCCTTGAGGACAAAGTTTAGCAGGTCATCCTTTTGCACCAGGTAGATAGCAGAGAGCCCGCCAAAGGCAAGTTGCCTGATCACCTTGATTCTGCCGTTTTGAAGCTTCAGATCGGGCTCGAGCGGAACGAACGCAGTGCTGGAGAACTTTCTTGCCAGCTCCTCTTCCCACATCTTTGTGTATGACAGCGACTCGATGCCGCGTGCCTCGTTTTGCAACTTGTTGTGCAGCAGCTTAATCTCGTCTGTGCGCTCGCATTCGTTGCCCCAGACCTCCAGGGCAAGCATTAACTGCTCGAGTTCGGCTGTGGGAATTTTGTCGATTCGGACGTTCGCCGCTCCTCCGCTTCTGAAATAGAGAGAGAGAACGCCGGAGTCGCCCGACTCGGATCCACCATGCAATGCCGCACTTTTCAAATCAGACCAGGGTCGCTCTCGTTTGAAACCGAGTGCCGGCAGCATCCGCAAAGGAAAGGCTATGCCTTCCTTGCTGATTACCAGGACATCGTCCTCAAAAATTGCGGCAAGAAGAATCGAGATGACGGGAACGCCTGCCAAAACAGCAAATACAAGAATGGCAGCGACTGCCGGAACTTGATCGGGACCTTTGAGGACGAGGCTGGTGAACAATCCCAAGCAAAAAGGAATGGCAATTGCCCATAAGGGCATAAGAACAGCCATGATGGCCATCCCCCAGCGGCATGGCGTACTTTTACAAGGAACGGTTAACTCTAGCTCTGCCACCTACAATACGAATTCGGAAGGGTCTTATCGCATTATAATTCTTCCGATGATTCGTCTGCTGCTTGAACATTAAAAGAGACCGCCGAGCGTCTTAGAAAGTCCACGATAAGTTTGCCGTCTTCGACAGGCGCCGATGAAAATGGTTTTGCCAGTCTTTCGGTCGGTCTCCAGACCAGATCCGGCTCAAAAAT
>CAYTDR010001378.1:0-1913 GCA_964436185.1 uncultured Candidatus Obscuribacterales bacterium
GACAATTCTTCCTAAATAATATTGGATCATCGCACAATTGACGAGCAACGCAGTCCTTTGAAGCGGTTTCTTTTGCCTGGGCAAACAGGCAAGAGACGATTGCAAAAGTTGGAGCGCTTTTTCTCGATGATTTTCTTGATACGCTCGGCTCCCGGCTCTCGCAAGCGAAATCCAATCGTCCTCTGCTACCGATGACCCGATCACTCTTGAAGAATTAATTTCAAAAGCCCTTGCAGAGGGCGTCAGAATAAGGCACGAGTAACATAGGTGCAAAACAACGACAAACCAAGAAGCTAAAGCTGGTTGACCCAAAAGGTGACTCATAAGTTCAGCACTCCGCAGCATCAGCCCTTCCGCTATCCTGAATGGGCAACTCAAACCAGAACGTGCTACCGCTAACTTGATTAGACTCCACTCCGATCTTGCCACCATGCTTTGCCACTATCATATTGCAAATCCAAAGGCCCAAGCCGGTTCCTTGCTCCTTCTGAGCCTGCCCATCAACCTTAAAATATCTGTCGAAAATCGATTCAAAGAGATGCTGCGGTATGCCTGGCCCAGAGTCACTAACCTCTACCCGTACACTTTCTCCGTTCTTTTTGGCATTCAGCCTGATCTCGCTTCCGTCAGGAGCGAACTTGATCGCGTTTCCCAACAGATTCACGACTACTTGGATAATCCGCTCTCCATCACAGTCAGCTACAAGATCCTCATTACAAAAGATTGACACTCTGACCGATTTCGAAGCAGCAAATCCTTCTAGTGCTCGCTTCGCACGAGTCAACAGCGGCTCGACATGTTCCCTCAAAATCTCTATTTCGATCGCGTCTCGCTCGGCCAGATCAAAGTCGAGTATGTTACTCACCAAGCTGCTGAGCCGATCTGTCTCAGAGTTCGCTACAGTAAGAAATCTCTTTAGCTTCGGACTGAGTTCGGTATCCGCACTGTCATCAAACGTTCTCAGGCTTATGCCCAGAGACGTGATCGGGCTTCGCAAGTCGTGGGCCACTATTTGCATCATAGCGTTCTGCGTCTCTTCAGCTGAAATTCTTGCTAGAACCGCTTGCCTGAAGCGTCTGTCAAGCTCAGCGAGCTCATCATCCCCAGAAATTTCTCGCTCTGGCACCATACCTTGCCTGAACTCATCAACGTTATTCATGAGTGCCTGAAGCCTCAAGGCAGTTCCCTTTGCGTAATAGAAAGCGAGTGCCACTGCGAGCAAAATATTGAGCGACACCAGGACACAAACCATTACTTGAATGTTCTGTCTTATTCGAATCGCTCGCGGGGCCAATTCTTCCGCAGCAGGCTTGTAGTGAGCGCGGATCGCTGCTACGGTGCTCAAAAGATTCTGAAAATTGGTATCAACCTTTTTGATGAACACACCTCTAGCAACAAACTGCGAAAAGGCAACTGTATCCTCATTGCTAACATATGCTGTTCCAATCTCATCCATGAGCGCCCACGCCTGCTGTAGGAGTTGATGGTAACGCTCCACTAGAAGTTTGGAGCGCTTATCATTCGCTGTGAGTCTAGCGAACCTTTCAAACTGCTGCTTCGAACTACTTTTAAAAACTTCGACAGCTTCTTTATCGAGCCCCAAAGCTCGTCTACTCACTACTAAAACAATGGCATCGCATACAGATACACTGAGATCATCAATCGCACTAATAGCCGACTTCGTCCGGGATTCTTCGACCAGAGCAGCTTCCAGACTAGCTACGCTGTTTAATAACACTATGACAAAGACTAACTGGCAGATTATCGGTACAGCTATTAAAAGAAACGTTTTCCGAGCTAAATTCATTTCCTGTTTCTATCTTTGCCTTTCATTGAATTGAAACACGGATCGCACAATAGCTGATAGATTGCTGCCTTGATTCTGATAGCAACCATACATTTCTCTGCAAGAA
>CAYTDR010001379.1:0-1902 GCA_964436185.1 uncultured Candidatus Obscuribacterales bacterium
GGCATGGAGATCTGTAAAAAGTATAAAGCCAAAGGCGGCAAGGGTCCTATCATCATGCTGGCCGAGCTAGCCGGCAGCAAAAATACCAGCGCTATCAGCGGCGTCGATCTTCTCCTCGATGAAACAACGGACGCTGATTCAATTCTTTCGACAGTCAAAGAGTTGCTGGAGAAACCTGCCAGCTATGGCTCCACGCCATCATCTACCGCCCAGCGACTTAGTTTCATCAATGAGAGCACTGGTTCTTCGGCTGTCGTTGTAGACCGCGGTCGTCCAGTATATATTGCTGGAATCCGGTCTTCGAAAGGTGATGCGACAAGCCAGGTCCAAGAGGCACTGCAAAGTCTCAGTCACTTACTCGAGAAGGCCGGTGGCACCATATTCGATATCGCTCAGATTACAGCTCACATTGTCGATCTGAATAAAAATGTTGGTCCAGTGAGCACGGCTCTCAATGACTACCTCGGCGAACATCGTCCCCTGGTGACGCTTTTGGGAGTGTCGGCATTAGTGGACAAATCCCTGGTCGAGTTCTCGGCCGTTGCATACATCGATTGAGCCAGTCAGGTATGCTCGGACATTAGGTACGTTCCGCCACCGGTTGATGTAGCGCCGATCCGATTCGAACGACATCGGTCACCAGCCCTTCCACTCTCAATATCATCTTTTCGTCACTCAGCGTAGCGCCGTCGAATGAGCTCTGATCCGCATAGACGAACCTGGGCACGATCAAACAACGAAAGTCGAGCATAAGACTGTTAGCCAATCCCATTACCGACATGTAACTGTTCTTTCCACCAGCAGCACAGAGAAAGCCGACGACCTTATCAGTCCAAACCCGACCGGTGAGTTCGATGAAGTTCTTAATCGCCGCTCCGGCACTATAGTTGTAAACAGGAACAGCAACTATGACAGCTGTCGCATTCTCAACCATGCCTGCAACGCTGGATACATTGGGATGAGCATAAGCTGCGCCGCCATCACATAAAGGAAGCTCGATCTCTGCTAGATCTAAAAATGTGCAGCGCTCAGAGCGAGAGATGAGAGCACGTTCTGCCTCTCGGGCGAGCGTTCTACTTCGGCTGGATGGGTTGAGACTGCTGCTGATTATCAAATAGTCGTTATACATTTAGACACCTCAATTAAACATTCTCCAGCTTTAGATTAAGTCTAACTCGATAATTTGTCAATACTCCTCTCGACTTACCTGCATGGCGATCGTTTCGTATCCCGTGGGCAACCGATGCAGGTCTGAACATCTCTGGTAAGCATGCTGCTGGAGACAGCTGTCAGCAGCTCCGCCATGGTGACTACTGTAAATATTGAGCGAACTGTTCGGCACTATGACGGATGCGCAAAACGAATTTAGATATGTACCGGGAAGAAATCTGTGGAGCGACCGCATAAACCGGGCAACTCAAATCCAGGTCCACTGGAATCGAGCTGGAACGTAAATTCCCAGCCGAGAGAGCGCCTGATCAAGCGTGAGCCCTTTGTCGTGACACATTCGCAGAAGCTCGAGTACGCGATCGCGAGGGAGATAGCCAAGACGAAGCAGAGTATAGAGACGCAAGGCTGTTTGAATGCCGGTCTTATCAACCATATTGAGCGTGAGCAAAGCCTCGGCTTCCTGCAACGCATCCTCCGGCACGTTATGAAGCGCCCGCTGCATCTCTCGCCTGGTGCAGACATCAGCATGCACCAACAGGTCGCTAAGCCTCATCACCCGATGATATTCGCCCGTTTGCAGAGCCATCTGGAACGATTGCATGGCAAACTCCAGCTCATCCTTCTGGCTGCAAACCTTCCAGAGCGCTTCCGCTGCTTGCCAGGGTTGAAGCACCTCTTCGCCGACAAACGAGAGGAGTTTCACTGCTGATTCCAGTTGATACTGAGTGACGA
>CAYTDR010001380.1:0-1902 GCA_964436185.1 uncultured Candidatus Obscuribacterales bacterium
TGAGAATCTCCATGGCTAGTGGGGTGAGTGGAACCGTGTGCGATTCCTTGTTCTTAGTCTTTGGAATCCTCCACTGGCCGATATTGAGATCTAGATCTTGCCATCTCATGGAGAGCACGTTGAATTGCCGAGCTCCAGTGTAGAGGCTTAGCAATACATAATCACGGAAGTCATCATTGGTACCTTTTTCTTCATCAAGCGCTTTGAAAAAAGCCTTGAATTCATCGGGCTTTAAAAAGCGCTCGCGCGCTTCCAATTTGAACTTGTCGATACCAACGCAAGGATTTGGTCCGGCGAATAGACTCTTTGATATTCCCCAGGAAAAGACGGCTCGGATGAGGTCATGGCTGCGGTTGGCGGTGTGCTTTTTCTGACCGTTTTCTCCCAGCCTATTGATTCGGGTCTGAATCTCAATTCGAGTAAAAGAGCTAATCTTGCGCTCTCTCCAATCACCAAAGTAACGGTTGAAATTGGCAATCATGTCTTTCCAGGTGGTGCAGCGATTCTTTGCATACTGTTCAATGTAAGCATCAAACAGCTCTCCCAATGTGTATTCCTCTCGCTCCTTTTTCAACTCCACCAGCGGATTGTTGCCCTTGGCGATCGCACCGTTGATTTCGTCGACGCGCAGGCGAGCAAGCTCGATAGTGCAGGCCGGATACTCTCCGAGCTTCTTGCTAAAAACTTTTCCTTCAATCTTTCGATAATAGGTAAACGACTTGCTCCCGCCGCTCGATATTCGCAGGCAGAGTCCTTTTGACTTTGTGTCGTAGTAGCGAGCGCGGTCGCCTGAGTTTGGAATCGGCAAGTCATTTATTTTTGCTTTAGTGAATGCGAACTCTTTATCGTCGGACTTCATGTTTTTTCTCCGGTTTGGCGGTAGTCCTGCTCATGACTGGGAAATTCTTCAGGAACAGGCTTTCTGAATTTCAGTTTGTTCACGAGTAGTCCCGAGCCAAAGAATCTGCGATGTCCATGCTAACGAAGGGGTTTCAGAGAGATCTGGACGAAGTTTTTCCGAAGGGGTTTGGGCCGGACTACTTTGGGACTACCCGAAAACGAGAATTTCGACCAAAATGGTAGAATTCAAGAGAAGTCACCAATGCTTCTATCATAGCACCAGTGAATCTTTAGAGAAAAGTGGAGAATATGAGAGATATCGAAAAAACTTCGTTTACACCGAAGGGGTTGGGAGTTCGAGTCTCTCACCGCCCAAGACTTTTCGGTGCAATCAAAATTTCTCCCCCTACAATCCCCCTACAATTTTGGTGATCGTAGAGATATTTTGATTGCCCCAATCAACGATGTTGGGGAATTAAAATCCTATGCAACATGAGTGAGAAAAGCAGACAAACGCTATATCAACTCCTGCAGATCGAACAGAGCGGCAGGCCTATCGTGACCTGGCCTACAAGCTTCATCCAGAGAATGAAGAAACCGGACACCGAGTTGAATTCATCGCGGTTACCGAAGCTTCAGGATATTGATTGATGAGGGACACCTACGTCTTCAGGTTGAAGCACAATGGTTTATCATTGATTCTCGTCACTCGGATCTTGCGAAATGCTTATTGCCCGTCACCCTGTATTCGCCTAAGAGCCCGTCAAATAGTTCTCTAAAACCCTCGCCAGTTCAGGTTCTTCAACTTCCATGAACCTCAATATTTATAATCAGTCACGACAGCACATCTCTATTTGGCTGGCTTTTCAGGATCTTTTTGCAGATTGCCATCAAAGCAAACGCTAGGTCTGCTGCTGTCGGTGAATTTCATATAGCAGGTAGTAGTGACATTTTGAGGGTAGCTTGCATTCGTACTAATCACCATAAGAACTGACAGCTTGCCCGTGGAAAATGTCGCCAGATACTTTCTATAGACATCGGCTATTCTATGGAAACCGGCAT
>CAYTDR010001381.1:0-1900 GCA_964436185.1 uncultured Candidatus Obscuribacterales bacterium
TGCCAGAAGCGCAGCCTCCAGAGAGGCGTCCTTGGCAGCCTGTGCCTACGCTTCTTCCGGTACGTGTCTATATCTACGGTTCGAGCGGGCACCAAGCACTCTCCTGACAAGGTGACTCGTGTTCTCAAGCTCTATTATTAAACTAAAGTTTCGCCCTTGCTCGCATTAGTATCCTGACATCAAAGGCAATTGATGTCTGCGTGGCTTGAATGAGGCTGCTGCAGGTGCCTGTACTTCTTTAATAATTTGTACCTGATCGGGCACTCGCAAAGCGTATCGGCCTACGACGCTGTCTTGCAATTCTCCATAGGAGATTGTTTTAAGCAACTGAGCGGACAACTCAGAATTTTGCTCGCTCAATCTGCGTGCTTGTTCTTGAAGTCTGCCAACGTCATTCGAAACCACCACATCAAGCCCGTAAGCACAGATGGCGATGCCGCACATGGCGATGAGCGCTGTCTGGAGTGCTTTATTTACTTGAACTAATAATGGTGCTTTCCTAGTACTAACATTCGGTGTTTCAACTGGTACCAGATGTGGTCTGGTTACAGGTTGAGTTTCGGGAAGAGCGCGTACCGGAACGGTGTTGTCGGTGAAGGCGACGGGCAACGTGGGAGTTGCGCTAGCAGCTTTATAAGGATACATAGCTGCAATCGGCGTGGCAGCACCAACGGTGCCTCTGGAACGATTTTGATCGAGGCTCACAATCTGCGAGCGCTCTCTAGTATTGCGGAACGTTGCTACCATAGTAATTCCTAATCTAGTTTTTCGGCTGCTCGTAGTTTAGCACTTCGTGATCGCATGTTCGCAAGTACTTCCTCTTTATCCGCAACAACAGGTTTCCGCGTGATTATCTCCAGTTCAGGTTTTTTGCCACATGTGCATACTGGGTACCTAGCAGGACATATACAAGCTACCGACTTACTCCTGAGAAATTGCTTAACGATGCGGTCCTCGAGAGAATGGAACGAAATCACAGCTAGTTTCGCTCCTGGTGCCATCATTTCAACGGCTTCTTCGAGAAATTTCTCTAGACTGCCGAGCTCATCGTTGACTGCAATTCGCAAAGCCTGAAACGTACGCGTAGCGGGATGTTTGGAGATTGATGAATATGGTTTATCGAACCTTCCTTTACGTTTTGCAGAAGAGCGAACCTGAAATTTTCTCAATGTTCGTGATACCAGATCGGCGAGTTGAGCGGTAGAAGATACAGGCCGGTTCTCGACTATCACTTTCGCAATGCGCCTGGACAATCGTTCCTCTCCATAGCGAAAAATAATATCTGCCAGTTCATTCTCCGGAAGCGCATTTATCAGGTGCTCGGCCGTGACCTTGCCAGTAGTGTCCATCCTCATGTCAAGCGGGCCGTCGCGCAGGAAGCTAAAGCCTCTTTCAGCTTCGTCCAATTGCATCGACGAAACACCCAGATCTGCCAGAATGCCTCCATCGATGGTATCTACACCGCAATCCCTCAACACGCTTGCTAAATCGCGGAAGTTGGCGTGAAGCAGATGAACATTGGCTGGTGCTCTTTTCTTCAGTTCTTCGAGGACAAGAAGATCTTGATCGATACCATAGACCTTCGTATCGGGTCCGACGATTTCTGCGATGCGAAAGAGGTGTCCACCGGCACCAGCAGTAGCGTCAACATACGTTTTGCCGCGTTTCACATCCAGGAGCTCGACGACTTCCTTCGGTAGAACAGATGTATGTGGAGAGGAAGCCTCTTCTCCACCTTCTTGCTCGTCGGCATGTTCTGGTTCCTCTTCAATGCTTTTCGCCGCTGAAGAATCATCCTTAGTATCAGCTCGATCTTTGCGTCTATTCTGTCGCTTCTTGTCTCTTATTGTCTTCGTCGCCTCTCGCTGCCATTGGGTGCTGTCATAGAGCACACGGTCTC
>CAYTDR010001382.1:0-1895 GCA_964436185.1 uncultured Candidatus Obscuribacterales bacterium
CAAACGAGTCCAGACGATGATCGGATTCAAGTATTGGAAGGAGATGTCTTAATCGTCGATATTGTTGGCGGTGTCATCTATGTCAGTGCTTTCCGGTATTGCGGTGGATTTGGACCGGGTGATTATCGAAATCTGTGGTCGAGCGCGCAGGATGTCTTTGACGACGTCAGTGCATTGCTAATCGAGCGAGACATTCGCATGCAGGCAAAGGATGTTGGCAGGCAGTTGCATCCGTATCCGAAGCGTCCGATGGAAGGCGAATCGCTGGCATTTTTGAAGGAGTCGCTGTTCAGCGCGGGATTTGTTATGAACGATGCCTTTGTCGAAGCTCGTGATACAGCAGGCGGTGAAAGTTCGCGACAGCCAGGTCTCGAAGTGAATGATGGTGGACACGAGCGTATTTTTGTGTTTCTGCACCCGCGAGGATTCTGGTGCGTGCGCTCATTCATGTGTGAAGTGGACAGGAGGTTTGGTGATTTTGAGCACTATTGGGCTAATGTAAATGAGGTTTTCACTGATGTAGAAGACTTTTTGCGGCGCAGCTCGCTCCGTCGGCGGGCGCAAAATAAAGGCATAGAGCACATGACCAGGTCATCTTCGGCCAGTTGTGAAGAGTGAATTTGATCGCCACTTGTCAGAATAGAACCAGGTTGCTCTGACTCAATGCGACCGACAATCGAAGAAGAAGCCATACTTTCAATCAAGTAGAAATCAATGGATCGGGCGTCCAGCCGTTTTTTCAAGAGACTGTCATCGTGAGCGCAGATTATGGTCGCAACCAGTCCGGCTACAAGCAAGCATAGCAGCGGCCGATTTTGATTGAGATATAAGTCCTTTGTCGACTTAATTCCCTAAAGATAGATGTGAGCCCACCGCATGTAGAACCACAGAGCAGGAGTTCATTGTCCAGTCGAGTCGTCCTTTCGTAAGCGGTCACAGGGACTTATGGGTGAGATTGCTCTGGGTCCAATACGTTGTCCAGTAACTTGACCTGGCCCAAGAGTCGGAGCGTGAAGTTATTTCCAAACAATTTGAAAATGATGACCAAGAAAAGGAGCATGAAAAATGAACAAACATCCAGACAATTCTGATCGTGAGCAGGAAGAAGAATTAGTCCTGAACGAGGAAATCACAAAGGCATCATGGAGGCACCACTAAAACCTTCTCCAGTCGATCGCTTTTTTGGCTGATTGCAAGCAGAAGTAATCCCTGACAGTTCCACAGTAAAACTCCTGATCTATATCACATCGGCATAGAATTTCGGAACAGAGTTGAGAAGCTGAACGACACAACATATATGAGGACATTGCATTATCACAGAAAACGATTTTGCAAACGCTGGAAATCTGCTTTAACAGGCATCCTGCAGTGTGGTTAGTCCTCCTAATTGATCAGATCTGATCGGATCCTATTTGGTAACACCCCCTTTCCCCTGTCGAGAGTTTTGCAGGTTGTTCCACCCAACAAGGAGCGAGATAATTGACTACAGCAATTCAAACTAGAGAAGAGCTTCTACTGCAGCAGTTCGAGCGTGAAAGACAGTCATTCAGCTCGGGAGTTCAGCGGCTCCGAAGGAAGTCGTCCCTGTGCACATTCCAACAGAGATTCCTTTCAGATTATCTAGATCCACTAACTTGCGCAATCACCAGAAAAAAGGAAACCATCGGTAAACAACGCACAAGAGCACAGCTTGCTGATTTTCCCATAGCTGCCCTTGACGAAGAGAGTATGGCATTCATTACGCTCATGACACTTCTCCATTCCATGTCGACTCGAACGAAAAGGTTCGGCACTGCTGTCAATTCAAGCAGTCCCACATTGAGAGCGACTGCAATGAAAATCGGCCAGCATTGTCGGGACCAGTATTTCCTAGAGTATGAGCAGGCTTGTGCTTC
>CAYTDR010001383.1:0-1894 GCA_964436185.1 uncultured Candidatus Obscuribacterales bacterium
AAACAGCCCACACCTGGCCCCGCACATTGTGCATTGGAGCCTTGAATAATCTGTCACCAATTGTGGTGCTAGTTGTCGAACTGCATTTGATTCGGTAGTCGCCTCTAAGGAAACAACACCTTTCTCGACTTGGGTACCCTGCTGAGTCACTCTCTCTTTGACCGCTTCACGATAGTTCGCTTGACGAGCTGCGTGCTTGACCCGCCCGTCGAATGTCGCCTGATATCTTCTACTTGACGCTCTCCATGATTCTCGACGTTTCTCCAAAGCGCACTCTTCAGAACAATAAATATTTCCTCGATCACACGGACGACAAATCACTGCCAAGCTCTGACAGTGACAGCATGTGTATATTCGACCTGACTGACGAAGTGCTTCTTCCAGCCGCCTGAGGCCAAACAACTGGACAGGAAGCTACCTGATAGAAGATACTTTCTTCAGCTTTCGGTGCGCATAACACCAAAGCTTCCGGAGGTTCAAGTTACAGCTTGGACCTCCATCGTTTAGCTTGCAAACGATCTCAGAAATGATCTCTGAGCTCAATTCCCACAGGTGGATACATTCCGGATATCGAATATCCGATCGATATCCCGTGTAACAACCTCGCCTGATATCCGCTCATTTCTCATGCCGTATACAGTAAGTAAGATTTGTCAGGCGCCTTCGAAATTCCTTTATTTCGTTTTCCTTTGTTCATGACACCAAAGGGAGAGGCAGGGGAGAGGCAAGGAATATTCGATTCTGTAATCTAGCCTGCCCGGGAGGACTCGAACCTCCGACCTCATGGTTCGTAGAAATTTAAAGTTCGATTTTTCTGAACTTTCCGCTGGTCTTCTAAATCTTTTGATAGCCGCATGGTGACTGTGTTTTACTAGTGGTATCAGTTTTTTGGGTCTAAGCGAAACCTCACCCATTTTTCGCAAAAACATATACCCCACATAGACCCAGACTCGACTGAAACCCTGATGAATAATGGGGAAGCCTGGTTTTCAAACAGGCAACTTCCGCAATTGGAAAGAAAGAACATGAACAGAAACAAAATCAATTTTACAAAATCAGAACTATCAAGACTGGCTAAATCAGAGCCTGGAAGACGTCGCTGCTACTACGACACAAACACGCCTGGGTTAGAGCTACGTGTCACCGATTCCGGTACCAAAAGTTTTTCAGTATATAAATGGATCAACGGAAAGAACCATAGAATAGTGCTCGGGCGATTCAACCCGGATGCTATCCAGACTCCTGACTTTCAAAAAGATCCACTTTCGGTACTTGCTAATAACCCTGGGCTTAGCATAGAGCAGGCAAGAGTGCTTGCCGTAGCGGTAATGATGGAATTGGCCCTCGGAAATAATCCGCTTGCTGCCAGAAAGAAAAAGGATGGTATAACTCTCGGCGATCTCTTCAAAGAGTATCTTCATGGGTACGCCATCGATCATTGCAAGACATGGAAAGTGATCGAGGAATGTTTTTATCGCTATTTGGACCACTGGAAATCGCGCCCCGTAAGTTCTATCAAGCGCTCAGAGGTGCAGATGCTCGTGAATAAATTAGGCAAGGAGAATGGCAGAGCGACTGCCAATCGAACTGTGGAGCTATTGCGAGCCGTCATAAATAAAGGTAAGCAATGGGAGCTGATTGATTGTGATAATCCAGCAACTGGAATCACGAAATTCAAATTGAAGCATCGCGACCGATTCGTGTATGCCGAAGAGCTTCCACGCTTGATCGCAGCAATCCACGCAGAAGAAAATCAGGAAATCAAAGATTACGTTCTAATCAGTCTACACAGGGGCACGGAAAATGAATGTGCTCACGATGCGATGGGCAGATGTTGACCTGGACAACGGTGTCTGGCGAATTCCTGATACGAAAAATGACACGGCTCAAACTA
>CAYTDR010001384.1:0-1893 GCA_964436185.1 uncultured Candidatus Obscuribacterales bacterium
TTTAATCGCCACCAATCTGTTGCCCAAGTTGGTGTCTTTGGCCAGATACACATCGCCGAGTCCTCCCGAGCCAAGAAGGTCACACCAGATGTACCTTCCGGCATTGAACTCTTTCCCTGCCACGTCGCTGACCGACTTGCTCGGTGACTCCGTCAAAGCGGTGGAGAGTTCCGGTGCCATGGACTTTGTCTCGGCAATATAGTCGTCACACCGGCAAGCTGAAGCTCCGAAAATCCATTGGGTGAGACTGCCAGGTCGCCCGGATAACAGACGCTTGCCACAACGTTCGCAAACTACAATCTGGAGAGCGTCCTTATCGCCACCGATGACGTCGCACTGGCAGGCTGACATCCACTGAGTGATGGATGCAGTCTTGGCTTTCGATGGTCGGTTACAGGACGGACACAGGCTCATGTTATCTCGGGCTGTCGCCACACCTTCATTATTCCAGCCATGACGAACTCCTAAGCGTTCCTCAGACTGGAGGATTGATCGATTGGCAGAAAGAGTTTGCTCAAACTCCCCCAGCAGACACAGTTGTCATGAACCTCGAGCTGCATGATCTGTTTGCTTTGTTAGCTGTTGTCTCTGAGTACTAGTGCTAGTTGAGCAAGCCCTTTTTGGGGCTGAAAAGCATAAATACTTAGTCATACTCTTTTCAACGCACGTATTCCGGTAAGAAAAGGTAAGCAGGTAGTTTGTTTAACGCATGTCAGTGCTCGTACCATCTTCTTGTAATCTATCTCACCCTAAGTCAAACAGCGTTCGCAAAAAAAAGCTCTTCTAGTTTTTCGAATCCAACTTCCTCGCCTGACGGCGCGTTGTTTAAAGCCGCACGGCAGAAGTTTGATTCGTCCGGACTGCAGAACACTTGAGCAGTAAAGGCCCAATCTCGATGCAAAATAGAGAAAATAAGGACCTGCGCCGTACAGCGGTGCAAGTCGATGAGCTTTCAGGCGCTACCGCGGAAAAAGGGCGTCGTCTCACGATCGGCAAGGCAGACCTCGACTGGGCAGCGGACCAAGGTCTGATTGCTCCCGACAAAGTCACCACGCTCTGGAAAGCACTTCTGACGCGTGATGCCGAATCACCAAAGTTCGACCTGGCTAACCTCCTCTGGTACGGGGGCGCGGCGGTAGTGATTCTCGCCATGTCCTGGTTCCTGTTTCTGGTAGCCATCGACTACAACGCCGCCGTTCTGCTCGCTACTTCGAGCCTCTACGGTGCCGCGTTCATCGGAGCCGGAAGCTACCTGTGGAACAGCAAGAACCTCAAGGTGCCCGGCGGACTGCTGTTCACCCTTGCCGTGGTCATGGTGCCGGTGATCGGTCGAGCGATAATGTCCCTGGTAGGGATCGACCGACTGGACACTTCGCATCAGGTCGTCCTGGAATTGTCCACACTGCTCGCCAGCTTTGTGGCGCTCCGCGCGGTCAGGTTCCCCTTCCTCACCTTGCCGCTCTATGCGTCATTGTGGGCGATGAGTTTCACACTGATTCATGGCATCGGTGGCATCGCCAATGTCACATATCAGCATGACCTGCTTTTGACCGTGGCCTTCGGGTCGGTGATCTCGTTCGTCGCCTTCATCACCGATAGGCAAGCGAAAACAGGCAACGAGGACTACTCCTACTGGGGTTACTTCTTCGGTGGCTCGGCGGCATGGACGGCATGGACATTCTTCGCCTTCGACCAGGGCGGTCATCCGATGCTGTTCATCTACTTCCTAACCAACATCGGGTTCCTCCTCCTGTCGGTCTTCCTGCAGCGGAGGATTTTCCTGGTTGGTGGCGCCATCGGTATCACGTCCTATCTGGTCTATTTGGCTGCCGACATCTTCAAGGGCTCGATGCTGTTCCCGCTGGCGCTCACTCTGATTGGCGCCGGGGTGAT
>CAYTDR010001385.1:0-1892 GCA_964436185.1 uncultured Candidatus Obscuribacterales bacterium
TTTTCTGTTTGTCGGCACCATCTTCTTTGGTGGCACCTGCCGGCTGCCCTTCGGCAGGCTTCTCTCCTGTGCCGGCATCAGCAATCTTGGTCTTATCTTTACTGCCGCCCGTCAGTCTGGCAATTCCTTGTTCCAGATCCGGATGGATATACGGATTGATCTTGTTCGCTTTCTCATACGCGCGAATTGCTAAATCAAACTCTTTGAGTGCTTCTTTTCCCCGTCCATAGATGTACAACAACTCCGGATCGTCGGGATTGCGCTGCAGATCTTTCTCGATTTTCAACACTGATGCTTGTAGTGTCGCCGGTGATGCGGTCGGAGAGTTGACCACTGCTATGTGGTAGCTGCGACGAGCAGAATGAAGAAGTGTGCTGTTTGGCGAAAACCTCCAGCATTTCTCGTAAGTGATTTTGGCGCGCTCGAAGTCTCCTGCCAACTGGTAAGCGCAAGCGAGCATAAGGTTGTTATTGAACGAATCCTTGATTGACACAGCTTCTCGACAGGCATTGATCAAACCTTGAATCGCTTCCGAGTTGTTTGGATTGAGCGTGACTGCGCGGCGGTAGCACAGACCGACGTTGGAAAGCCGCTTGACGAAGACCTTTCCGCGTCCTTGCTGTTTAGACAGCATGGCGACATCCCAGAGAATTTCGCCCATCAAAGCATGGCATTGCGACTGCTCTTTTTTCTTCTCCGGCGGCCAGTTGGCTATGATCGCCTTGCGAAGCTCTTCATAGGCCTCTACTGTTTTTCCTTGCTTATAGAGCACGCGTCCCAGGCGGAACCTATTCTCACCGTCGTCCTGAGCAATCACGCAACGACGCGCCTCGACGATAGCTGTGATGTAGTCGCCTGAGGTTTCTGCTTTGTCTGCTTCTGCAATTTTTCCTTTTACCGATGTATCAAGATTTAGATGGTCGAGGCAGGCATCCAGACCGGCATTGGCCGGTGAATTATTTTGATCGGCATACAGAGCCTCTCTGTAATGCTGGATGGCGGCGTAAAAGTTCTTCTTTCCAGCCAGAACATCAGCATATCGCAAGTGCGCGGATGAGAGATTGCGGCGGAACATCTGATTGTACGGATCACCGTTCAACGCTGCTTCGTGCTCACGAATTGCGTCACCCCAGAGTTGCTTGGAGCCGAGCTCCACACCTCTATTATTGTGTTCTAGTGGATTGCGCGGATTGGGTGTCTGCAAGCGAACGCCGCTGGCATCGCCGCCTCCGCCTCCTGACGAATAATAAGTACGCTTTTTCTTCTTCGCGGCGTCTGCCGGCTGCGGCATTACAATGGATGAAACTAATAGAAATAGCGAAAAGAGGGCTACAGTATTCGAATGTACCGGTTTCATATGCTTTGGCAAGAAGCTCCTTCGATCAATGATGCCTTGGGAGAGCGAGAGTCGGACTGCCCCAAACGACACCACAGTTTAATACCCATACAAACAGCATTTTTTGCTGCACAGCGGTGGAAAACAAGCGGGTTTTACCTGAGTTACGAAGTGTGGCGAATAAATTGTAGGCTAGCTAACATTTTTCCCTTTCCCAGGGGTTTCTATATTGACAAGCGGCGATAAAAAGATTAAATATTGGTAACTTCGCTAGCTCGTGGGTTTCTCATGCCCACATAACGCCCGCTCAGGGGGTTGGCTGGCTGAATAAAATGTTAAAGTGATTTTATAGTTGAATACTATATTTTCATAAAGGGCATTTGATAAAAGGCGTTCTCTTACTAACAAACCACTTCTCTCCGACTTATCAAGGGCACCCAAGACCGACGATCTCGGAGTTTCGGGAGGAAAAAATTGTGAAAGTAGTCACGGCATCAAGCGTTTCACTTTTACTTGCTGCATCAATCGCTGCAATCGGTGTGATTGGATTGAGCAC
>CAYTDR010001386.1:0-1892 GCA_964436185.1 uncultured Candidatus Obscuribacterales bacterium
TGAGGGCGATTGATTTTCCTATTGCGAGTCGAAAGTCGCAAGTCGCGTTCTGGTTCATTTGTAAGGAGCAGGAATTATGACAGTTGAGCTGACAAATATGGAGACCAGCCCATTTCAGCCGGTGATTGTACAGGATACGTTCGATAGGTTCTATGCGGATATCGATTGGTCTAAAGACCAACTTCAGACAGATGGACCTAGATCAGATTCAGGCATGCAGAAGTCTGGTACTGGCGACATCGTCGCCGAACTGCAGGAGCCGGCAATGAATTTCTTACCAAACTGTTCGTTCTATATTTCTGACACTGACCCTTTTACGAACCCGGACACAAAGGAAGGATCTGAGCCCCCAGCGAAGAATCCACCAGAACGGACCGACGCCAAGGACGACCGGGATGCAGTAATAGGAAGGCGCGATGCGGAGCGCGATCTAATCATTAAAGCGGCCAAAGACCTGGCTGACAAATGGGGAGAGCTAAATCCTTTAGAGGTCTACTTCGTCTTGAAGAACACCATTGAAAGTACTTTCAAGAAACATGGGGCTGATCCCTCGCAGTTTATGCACTTCGGAATAACATTATCCAAAGAAATGCAGCATCGCGGAATCGGAGTTCGCCACGATAGGAATGCGATTTCATTTCACTCGGAGGGCGCCAACCTTGGAGTAGAGTTTAGTTTAGATCCCAAGACAGGCACAGCCAAAGTGCAGGCGTTTGACTGGCAAACAAAAGAAGACGTTCCTCTCAATGCGAATTGGACAGAGCGGTTGGTCAACAACCTTGGATATTTCACACCCAGCGAACTCGTGTATAGAAAAACAAACGGAACTCTCCGCGACGGAAAGGAACTCGCCGGCTCTCTCTTCGAAGCCGCAACAAGTAGAGATTACTCCAAGTTCGATTTAGATCTGTCCAGATCTGTGAAGCACGCCTATGAAAACGGCGACATGAAAGCGGTCGAACGGCTCATGCAAAGTATCAACAACGTTCCTCGGAATTCTTGGGATACTCGGCGTCCCCTCTTGTTTGCAGTAAAAGATGCAACATCAGATCAGGTCAGAATTCACGAGGGGAAGGAACTATCACGTGATGCAAGGGAACTAGCCAACGACATGACACCAGAAGAACTTGCTCGACGCAAGCTGATCAAACTGGATGATTACATCTACAAACTTACAGACGAGGGCAAAACGATTTCTGTTGCGAAAAAGCGATGATGAAGTACTCGACAGCGATGTTTCTCGATCAATTCCAAAACCTCACAGAGATCGTATCTGCAAGCGCTGGGTCCGCCCTAGCTATAGAATCCCGCTCTATCTTTGTTCTTAGGCTGTGCTCTTGATTCGATATGAATCCTCCTCTGCAGAAACCTGGTTCGCCCAAGACACCAACAGGTAGCTGGTGCATGTCTCGATGTGTTCAATCTATTTAGATTATTCATTCGAAGACGTTTTGGCTGCTATGGAGAAAGGTATTGAAATCGGAAATGTCGAACTTCGTTCAGGCCGCTGAGAGATTTTGCCAGCCTATGCAAGCAACTATTTTGATTGTTGATGATGACACAAGCATGCGTTGGATAATCCAACGCATGCTCGTTCAGCTTGGATTTGAAGTGGAGACAGCTTGTGATGGTTGGGAGGCGGTCGAACTCGTAAAAGGTCGAAGGTACTGTATCATTTTCATGGATTTGAAGATGCCAAAAATGGACGGCTACGAAGCGGCCAGAACTATCAGACAAATTGAACTGAGCGAAGGATTTGCAGAAGTGCCGATCGTTGCTGTGAGCTCAGAGCCTGATGAGTAAAAGTGTCATGAAGCCGGAATGAATGGTACTTTCATGAAGCCCATGAGTCACAAACAGTTTGACGATCTTTTTGCCAAGTGGCTCAAGCC
>CAYTDR010001387.1:0-1890 GCA_964436185.1 uncultured Candidatus Obscuribacterales bacterium
AGTAGGTCGTCAACCCCGCTTGATCTTCAGTCCGCAGGAAGATTTCATCGATCTTCTGCCGGACGTCACGATGGAGCCAGTTCTCGGGATTCAGTTCGCCGAGCAGTTTTTCGAAGTCCGCGAGTGCCTCGTCGGTTTTCCCGAGTCGCACCTTGATCTCGGCCACTTGAACTCGAAACTGAGACTGCCGGTAAAGATCCTTCGAGGTCTTGGCGGCCAGAGCTTCGAATCGTGGCAGAGCCAGGGCGGCTTGATCCTCATCGAGCAGCGTCTGCGCAATCTGCTCTTGAACTCGCAGATCGTTGGGAAAGAGTTTCTCCAGTCGATTCCAGACTTCGAGGGCTTTCTCGCCCCGTTGCAGCCGTTGATAGACGCGTCCCAGTGCTTGAAAAATTTCCAACTGGTCGGTAGGCAACGGCTTCCGCTCGATGGCTCGTTCAAATGCGGCGGCAGCGGCATCCGACTGGCCGACCAGCACGAGAGCCTGTCCCAGGTAGAAGGCGGCCAGGGGACTTTCGGGCAGAAGCTGGTCGGCATTTTGCAGTGCCGTCACCGCGGCCGCATCCTGACCTCGGTGAGCTTCAATCAACCCCAGTAATAACCAGGCGGTCCCGTCTTTCTGGTCCTTGACGGTTCGATCTTGATATTGCTTCAGCCATAGGTCGAGGCTGCCTCGTTCGACGTGGTAACCATACACCCTGTCGAGAGCCGTTCCTCGACGAGGGTTCTTTTCGAGCACCGCTAAGAAGCGCTCGGCGGCAACGCGTTCCTTCTGTTCCTCGGGGTCGATGTCCGCCGCTGCCGATTTTTCTAGAGCGACTTGCGGCGGCTTGATCGCCGACGGCGTTGCGTTCTGGGCCGAGAGACAACTGGGCCAGACCACGACAATCAGGAGGCACAGCAACCCTGGATATGGGGCAGAATTGGTACTTGGGGAATCGGTCGCGTAGGACGGGTCTCCAGGCCCGTCCGAGCGATCTCGGACGGGCCTGGAAACCCGTCCCACAGCTCCGGCACTCGTTGTTACGCTAGTCCTCAGCGAATGAACAAAAGTACGCGGCACGGCAAGCCTTTCCTTCAGCACATGAAACGGGCTGCAGTCAGATTCGGACGCCGGGCGCAATTGTAAGACAAATTATCTGTTAGCACCATGTCTTGTTGCGACGTCACTCAAACTGTTGGAGCACCGGCTTTAGGGCGTGTCTGAAAAGGTCGGTTTCGGGAGGCGAGGCTCCCGCCGACCCTAAACCGAGCTTCAGTTCGGTGTCCGCTGGAGGCCTCCAACTGGCCTCCGGCGGCATGATTAATGAAACATAGAGGCACAGAGATAGACCACAGAAAATTCTCCGTGATCTCTGTGCCTCTGTGTTTCAGAACTCCGCCCCAGTTGATCGCGCGCTACTTGGTTGCCCGAGAACGTCTGGCGGTAATCCATCCGATACCAAACAGGATTGCTCCACCGGCGAGCGACAACATCACATGCTGCAAGGCCACGGTCACCACTGCCGAGGCGTTCCCCGGTGCCGGTCCGAGTTGACCAGCAGAATTCCAAGCGTGTCGAAACTCGAGTAAATAATAGTGCCACAGCGCAGAACGAAAAACCGCGCGGCCGTCGTAGAAAGACATGGGAAAGGCGGCGGCCATCCCGATGAATGTCACCAGAAATCCCGCCACATACCACAGCCACAAACGTGAGCGACCACGGGACTGCATTGGCGTGTCGTGTGTAGCCTTCGGTGCGATGTCAGACATAGTTCAGGCACTTCTCTGGAAGATGGTGTGGAATTTATTCCGCTACAATTGCTAATGGAATGTCGATCTCACACCACAGAATCAAGTAGGCGAGTCACTCCGTGACTCGAAAATTCCGGTCACGGAGTGACCGGACTA
>CAYTDR010001388.1:0-1582 GCA_964436185.1 uncultured Candidatus Obscuribacterales bacterium
TTACCTGACCGAGACCTGCGCGGAGACCAGTTTTCACGTAGCACCGGAGCGAACAAAAGATCCATTTGATGCCAAACCATTCGACAAGATCAACCTATTTAAGCCAGGTTCGCTTCACGTCGCAGTCTGCGTTTTTTGCAGCCTTGCTGCCGGTTGGGGGTTCCTCCCCAGAGAGTTTAGCGAGGGAGGAAAGACTGTAACTTTCAAGGGTTTTCCCGAGAGATTGCTCGGTCACCACTTTCGACCGCTGCCTATGCCCGCTGACAAAGAAGCTTCTTTCAAAAGATTTCCTGGGCGTGTGCAAGCCTTCACTGATGGCAAGCGAGTTTTAATACTCCGTTGGATAACAGATCCCACGCGGCAGCTTCATCCTGCCAGCGATTGCTATCGAGGAGTCGGTTTCAATATCAGGTGGCTGCCGCTCGAAGTCGACGAGAAGGGATCTGCCTGGAGTCGTTTCGAAGCGAGCAAAGATGCTTTAAGAATCTCTGTCAGAGAGCTGATTGAAGACGAGTCAGGTAAAAGCTGGAGCGATCCTTCTTCCTGGTATTGGGCGGCAATCATGGGTGAAACTCGAGGACCATGGTGGTCGATCACAATTGAGGAATCTGAAATTTAATCCCAAATATCGTTTGTTTGACTTCAACTCGGTGTTAACTAATAGTGGTAGGTCTCGCCAATCGTCATCGACGATGTATATGATGGAAGGAAGGTCACAGGCCTTCGCAAGAAATTTGGAGGAGATGAATATGGGTGTTCAATACAGACAAGGGGACGTCCTTCTAGTAAAAGTTGACATCGACTCCCTTCCAACTGGGGCCGTGCCACAACAAGCTCATGGACGCATCGTGCTTGCCTACGGTGAAGTCACAGGACACGCCCATGCCATTGACGTAGCCAATGCATCGCTGTATCAGTGGAAAGGTGACAGACTGATTGAAGCAAAACCGGGAGCTCGGTTGGTTCATGAAGAGCATAACGCGATTGATCTCGAGCCCGGCTTCTACAGAGTAATTCAGCAGAGAGAATACGAGCCTGGTTCGTATCGAACTGTCGCCGATTGAAGATCAGATAAGCTCTGTCAAGCCTCCACTCTTGAATGGCTTGCAACCCAGATGCAATTCCACTGGGCTGTTTGTGCGTAATTCTGCGCTTCCTGTGAAATGGCAGTCACCGTAATCCACATGAGCATGGAGTTTCGGTTTAATTGCTGTGCGCTCTGGTTGGATAATTTGGTCACAACACGAGACAAGATTTTCACTTTGGATCACTAGAGATGACGCATGCGCTAGACGGGAAAATTGAGCTTCCTGATGAGAGCGAACTGAGCCCGGAGCGGCTGTTGGGTACCTGGCAGCATATGCCCAGTGAGACAAAGGCTTCGCGGGAAAGCCTTTGCCTGGCAGTGAAGACTCTATATCAAAAAATTGGTTTGCGAGAGCCTTCTATTGTTGTTTGCGACAGTATCTTTCAGCTGACTGTTTATCCAGTCTTGATCGCATTGATGCTGGATGAGACTGGTCGTGAAACGATTCCTGTTCTCCGCGATGGTTTGAAGGATGCCGCCTGGGCTAGATTGTGG
>CAYTDR010001388.1:1592-1889 GCA_964436185.1 uncultured Candidatus Obscuribacterales bacterium
AGAATCTCGATCAACAGCTCGCCGGCGAAACACTGGCCAACGCCACACAGTTCGCCTCTAAGGCTGAGCAAGAGCGCTCCTTGAAGGAGTTGAATCGTCACATTCACTATATCTATCAGGAACTGGGTGGCACCGTTGATACTCACGAAACTCCCAGGCTTACATCCGTCGGGTTGCAAGTAAATAGCAACTTTCGCGCTGAAATGAAGCTGCTTCTGACCAAGTTGGACCGAGAAGCGAATGGAAAGGGATTCCACGACTTAAGAGAGAAAGAGGAGAATACCCTCAGCGAAATCA
>CAYTDR010001389.1:0-1883 GCA_964436185.1 uncultured Candidatus Obscuribacterales bacterium
TTCAGCTCTTCGATTCTCTTCTCAAGCTCGGGATAATTCGGAAGCGCATTCGACCTGACATGAGGATCGTTATCCAAAACTCTCTTCAACAGCTCGTCTGTCTTCGCGAAATTGTGTTCCTTGAAATACGCTCCAGCAAGATGAATCAGGCCGTTCGTATAATGCGGATTGATTTCGAGAGCCTTGTTAAGCACCTCTTTCGCTTCGTTCAATCTTCCATCTTTGATATACAGAAATCCTAAATTTCCATACGGCCACTCGAAGTTAGGATACTTCTCGATACATTTTCTATACGCCTTCTCCGCACCAACTTTGTCTATCGCGCTTTTGTTGACTGCTTTGATATTCTCCAAAATAGCTTCGTCTGAAACATTTTGTGCAGGCAGATAGGCTAGCGAATATGTATGTGCCTGTTTTCCAATTCCGTTTGGATCGAGTTTGGTAGAGAGTTGTAATGACTGCTTGGATTGGGAAATCCAGCCGGCTAGTTTGTATTTGATTCCCAGGTCGTAATATTCTTGTGCACTAAGATTAGCCGGGACTTTCTTCGGCGGTATAGACATCACTCTACTGACGATGAATGCCCCTCCCAGGCCGATCAACAGGCCAAAGAGCAGTGCTGTGATTACTATTATCTTTTGCCAGGCAGACAAACGTTCCATGGTTTGCGAATATCCGATTACAATTACTGAACTTATTGTTCCTCACAAGTGGAAAGTTAACCTTGTGGGGAATTGAAACGAGTGCGCAACAAAGTCCGTCAATTTGGGGAAATCAGAGCATGCTTAAGGGAAAAACAGCGCTGGTGACAGGAGCATCGTCAGGAATCGGTGAGGCAACTGCTTTAGCTCTTGCAGAAGCCGGCTGTGATGTCGCTATCAACTACCTTTTATATCCGGAAGCTGCTCAGGCACTTCTGGAGAAAGTCGAAGCAACAGGACAAAAAGGTAAGACGTACAAGGTTGATGTGTCCGATAGGCTGAATGTGGAATCGATGGTCGAAGATATCGTCACAACTTTCGGAGGAATCGATCTGCTCGTTACGTGCGCTGTATATAGCGATAGAGAACCATTTCATTCCGCAGACATAGATGGTTTCAAAAAAACAATCGATGTAACTATGTGGGGCGCGTTCTACGCTCTGCGGGCCGCGGCAAATAAAATGATCTCGCAAGGTCGAGGCGGCAGCATCGTTATTGTGGGCTCACCACATGCGATGACTCCGATCAAAAACTGTATGGCATATAACATGGCTAAAGGCGCGATAGTGCAGATGGCAAGAACGGCTGCTCTGGAGCTGGTGGAGCATGATATTCGCGTCAACATAGTTCATCCGGGTTGGACTGATACCGCGGGCGAACGCAAGTTCTTTTCAGAAGAGCAGCTCGAACAAGGAGCGAAGAATGTCCCAGCAGGAAGGCTGGCAAGATCTGAAGAGATCGCCAGAGCGATCTTGTTCATGCTTTCGAGCGAATCAGAATACATCAATGGTACAGCGCTGACTATCGATGGAGGCTTCTCGCTTCCATGGAGTCTGAGTAGAGCCCAACGCCAGTAACAACAGACTACTCACAGTGAAACAGGAGATACAATGAAGACCGCCGAGCTAACTGCAAAACCGATCCTTCAAGCCCATGCCATCCTCGGTGAAGGCGCCATCTGGAACATGGAGAAAAGAGTTCTTCATTGGGTGGATATCGACGGTTTCAAAATTCATACATACGATCCACGAACCGGTATCGATGAATCAATTGACACAGGCGCTCATGTGGGAACGGTGGTCAATCGAGTGGGCGGTGGTTTTGTCGCATCGCTGCCGGCTAAATTCGTCGCCTTCCAAGAAAGCGGTGATATGCAAGTTCTCGCCACCGTAAATGAGAGCG
>CAYTDR010001390.1:0-1245 GCA_964436185.1 uncultured Candidatus Obscuribacterales bacterium
TTATGCGAAAAAATTTTCTTGCCCGGCGTGAGGAGTTAAGACGGTTGGCAACCTCGGTTCCAATGCTCATCACTTTCTTCATGTCCTCTCAACTGCCGGCGCTTTCTCAGCAGACCAGCCCATCTGCAAGCGACAGCGAAAAGAAACATCATAGGTACACCGACGAGCGCAAACTTCTTTCGATCAAGCCAGGAAAGAAAAGTGAAAGAACTCTGGCAGCCAAGACCAATGATGCAACAGTTGATTTTGAAGAAGCCGGCAAAGAGGCCACGGATCTTCTCGCTCAATACCTGCGAATAGATACAACCGTACCTCCAGGCAACGAACAGACAGGTGCTGAGTGGCTCGCCTCTATCTTGAAGAAAGATGGCATCGAGAGCAAGATACTCGAGACCGCCCCAGGCCGCGCGTGTATTTATGCCCGAATGGAAGGCACAGGAAAGAAAAAACCGATTGTGCTACTCAATCACATCGACGTAGTGCCGGCCAAAGCCGAGGATTGGACGCATAATCCCTTTGGCGGAGAAATTCACGACGGTGAGCTGTGGGGACGCGGCGCCATCGACATGAAGAGTCTGGGCATTATGGAGCTCGAGTGCATGTTGCTCCTTAAGCGCAACGGCATAAAACTGGATCGCGACATAATCTTTATTGGTACGCCCGATGAGGAAGTAGGCGGGGAGTTCGGAGCCGGGTGGTTCGTCAAGAATCACGCTGACCTCGTATCTGGTGCCGAGTTTCTGCTCAATGAGGGCTTCAGCATCGAAACGGACAGCACCGGTAAAGCGACTTATTGGGGCGTGGACTTCGCTGAAAAATCACCCTGCTGGTTAGAGATAAAGACCAAGGGTGCTGCTGGGCATGCCTCCATGCCGCTGGCAAATTCAGCCACCAATCGTCTCGTGCGCGCCTTGAGCAAAATAGATGCAGCCGGTCCGAACTTCAAGTTGCTTCCGCCGGTAAAAGAGTACTTTGAAAAGATCGCCCAGTTTGAGACAGGAGAAGTACGCAAAGCCTACGAGAACATCGAGAGTTCGGTTAAAGACCCTGCCATGGAGTCGCTTTTGCTGAAGGATGTTCTCAAGTCCTCGACGCTGAGGAACACGAGATCTCTCACGGTTCTCAACGCCGGCTACAAAACCAATGTGATTCCGGCAGAGGCCTTTGCGCAACTGGACTGCCGCCTCTTGCCCAATGTTACGAAAGAGGAGTTCATCGAATGGATTAAGAAAATCATTGATGATC
>CAYTDR010001390.1:1255-1876 GCA_964436185.1 uncultured Candidatus Obscuribacterales bacterium
TAACTCCTACAAACATGCTTTTTCAGATAACCCTGATCCGGAAGTGACCATAAATGTGCTGGAGTTCGAGAAGTCAACTCCGTCACCCATTGATACCGAACTCTTTAGCGCCATCAAGAAAGTGGCAGCGGAGGAGTCAGCCCAAATTCCGGTGGTACCGGTAGTGGTTCCGTGGTTCACCGACTCTCATTGGTTCCGTGACCTCGGCATCACCGCATATGGTTTCATGCCTTTCGAGATTGACAAGGTCCACATGGCCACCATGCACGGAAAAGATGAGCGCATTCCCTTAAGCGCGATTGAGAACGGTGTCCGCCGGCTCTACAAAATCTTGCTCGAGGTGGGTGGAACGTCCTCTAAATAGTCCGCCGAATAGAAGTCATCTACATCGCGCGGCTCTCTTTCAAACAATGCAGCGACCGTGACTAACCGTCTTTCGGCTGCATCATATCCAGTGCCTCGGCCTCCTGGTCGAGCATATCTTTCGCTGTCGTGTAGACGAGCCGATCGCCACTACTGTCATCGGTGACTTCACTTCGCATCTCTTCTACTTCCTTCAGGCGAGCTTCCAGATCCGGGTTCGGATAAGCCACGATCATTTCGAGCTCATCAATTCGCTTG
>CAYTDR010001391.1:0-1861 GCA_964436185.1 uncultured Candidatus Obscuribacterales bacterium
GCCACGCTTATCAAATATCACCGGATTCGCTACCACAGACGCTCGGGACTACTCTCAGGAACAAGACTTACTTCCGCAAAATTTTATCCATCGATTTTCCCTTCGCTAATTCATCGATTAACTTATCCAAGTAACGAATTTCCCGCATAGTCGGCTCTTCTATCTCCTCTATGCGGACGCCGCAAATCACACCTTTGATCGAAGTCCTCGAAGGATTCAGGCAAGGAGCCTCCGCAAGGAAGGTTTCAAAGTCCGTCTGTTTCTCCAGTTGGACTTCTAGGTCCTTCTGGCTATATCCTGTAAACCAGCGAATGATCTCATCGACTTCTGTTTTCGTGCGCCCCTTTCTCTCCGCTTTTGCGACATAGAGGGGATAGACTCTGCCGAAACTCATAGCGCAGAGTCTATGTTTTGTCATGTTTTCTTTCATGGATGCTCCCTTGAATGTTTCGGTTTGGTCGAAAAATTGGGTTCGAGAGTTCGAGGGTCGACACGGTTCGAAACTGACCTGTCTGCACGAATGCTAACATACATGGAACCGGACAACCGGACAGCAGATAGATGGATTAACGATTGCCATGGAAAGAATTTTGACTCTCAACAGCGGTTCCTCGAGCCTGAAATTTGCCGTATTCGACTGGCAAGATGAAGCCGAACTAGTATATTCAGGAAACTCGAGCGGCGTGGGAACTGACAAGGCTAAACTCACTATCAAGGACAGCAAAAAGAAACGAATCCTCGAGGAATCTCTGCCCAAGGTCGACCACGCAGCTGCATTCGATCGCATCGTAAGCTGGCTCGAAGAAGTGATCAGTTTAAATGACATCAAAGCAGTGGGACATCGCATCGTTCATGGTGGCACTAAATTCTTGCAACATGCCATAATCGATGACACGATGATTGAAGAATTGAAACATCTGGTTCCTTTTGCTGCCAACCATCTGCCACCAGCGTTAGACACGATCGAACACGCAAGAACACGCTTTGAACATGTCCTTCACGTCGGTTGCTTCGATACCGTTTTTCACAGAGACATGCCAGATGTAGCGCGCATATTCGCGCTGCCTTACAAACTGTTCGAACAGGGTGTCGAGAGATTCGGGTTTCACGGTCTGTCCTACGAGTACATATGCCTGCAGTTGCATAGGAACTTCAATGACGAGGCCAAGAACGCCAAGATCGTGATTGCTCATCTGGGAAACGGTTGCAGTTTAGCGGCTGTCAAAAGCCTGAAAGGAATTGATACCACAATGGGCTTCTCACCGACAGGAGGGCTAGTAATGGGCACCAGGAGCGGTGACATTGATCCGGGACTTGTCACCTATTTGTTCGAACAACTGAACTACACGCCGTCAGATTTTGCCAATTGCGTCGATCATCAATCAGGACTTCTTGGTCTGTCAGGAATCTCATCGGACATGCAGACATTGCTTGAATCTACCGAGATTGGCGCGGCCCGAGCCGTCGATGTGTTCTGTTATCAGGCACGAAAGTACATTGCTGCAATGTCTGCGGCACTAGATGGTCTCGACATTCTTGTCTTCACAGGTGGTATCGGTGAGAATTCTGCGGAAATTCGCAAGCGTATTTGCAGTCACCTCGGTTTTCTCGGCGTCAAGATAGACGAACGAAAGAATGGTGACAGTGAGCAAGACATCAGTCTCAATGATGCAAAAACAAAAATTCTGGTCATTCCGACAAACGAGGAGATAATGATCGCTCGTCACACTGCGGAGATCGCATCGACCAAAACCGGAGTCTCCAGTCGCCGTCACTAATTCACCACATCACCAGGCGGTCATCGAGCTCCCGATGCAATCCTACGCAAGTGGTCGAGTATGACTTCGTCAGCGGAGAAACT
>CAYTDR010001392.1:0-1858 GCA_964436185.1 uncultured Candidatus Obscuribacterales bacterium
AGGAGGTCAAAAAACCCACCTATTTTGGGGGAGGAAGAAGAGGGTCCAAAGTGAAGAATTAATGAAGATATGACCGATACTCCCAATCCATGCTTGTTCACCCTAACACAAGTGATCTTGAAGCTATTGACCACTACGGTATTTCTCCATTCCACACTTTTTTGCCAAAAACTTTCACCCTGACAACCTGTCGAAACTGTCTCTCTTTGTGTGTTTCACCGAATGTGCGTTGTCGAGCGATTACCCCGATATTCAAAACCGAATTTCACCGTTGACTTTGGATATTTCGTCAGAAATCAGAACGCTATGGAAACATTCAGATACACATTTCGTTGTCAATAAGATCGGCACTGGGAGCCATTTTTGAGCCTCTTCCCATCTCAAACAGGTGATTTCTCACTTGTGCTTCGGCGAAAAAGAACCTTCTCTTCAGTTTTCTCGCGATCTCGCCCACAAGGCGCTGCTGCGAGTTTTGAAAGTGCTCGCCCAATCTATCAATAGGAAGCACACCCAACGGACCATAACCCTCCAGCAGGGAGATTCGATGGATAGCACAGCCAGCTTCGTCTACAAGCTGCACGAGGCCACCCAAAGCGAGCCGCCTCCTGGACGTTCACTCACTACAAACGGCGAGCCATACTCAAAATCGTACGAAGACCCACTATCTGCGACTGTCGCAAGTTGCACTCCCTCTGGACCACCAGCTCCGCGCCAGGGGACCGCCGCCTGCCTGACTGAGAAAAAACTTTCCGTCAAAAAATCGGCGAACGCCCTCTCCGAAAAACTCCGATTTCGAGCAAAAAATTTTTTCGAACTGATCACGTCTCCAAACCCACTGGCAGCCGACCTTCACGAGAACACATTAAATGCCCAAATCAGCGCACCTATGTACCTTCCCAGATCCAAAGGCACCAAATCCGGCTACCTCTTTGCAACTACCATGTCTGAAAACTGACTATTAGTGAAGTTATGCGAGATTGTGAGATGGACTTCATGACAACAGTTTGGGCCTATCCAAGATCGGAAGTTATCGCTGCGAGAGCATCACAAGCCGCCCCTTGACTACGTGGTGTTATATATGATGCTCGAAGAAACCAAGATAATTTGTTCGAGAATCGCTTCTCGAGAGAGCTAAAAGGCGTCTGCATGTTGCAGGTGGTAGACACTAAACATGCGAAATTGCGATGACAGGAAGCCCCGCATCGCAGCCCATTTCACACCCACATGACAAGCAATTAGCACCACAGCAGGGTCAAAAGTGGTGCTGCCCGTGTCGGAAATCCACTCAAATCCGCTACCTCTTTATCGCCTTTCCTTATAAGAGGAAGTCGGCATCACACCCCAAAGGTCCAATTACCCTTCTTCGAATCGCGAGGAAATCCAACCAATCCAAACTGGAGATGCGTAAGCGCCAAGCGACAATAATCGTAGATGCGCATTCGCGGCTGTAGGAGGGCGAGTGGCCCTGCCGGAGGGGTGAGTGACTGACGCGGCAGTAGGGCCGAGTGACGCACCAGAGGTCATGTGGACCACGAAGCTCCCGCAAAGGCAAGTTGTGCATTCAGACCATGCGATATTGGTGGAACCCAACGGCGAACGTTAGAAGCAAACCAACGCAAACTCCAATATCAACAAGTTCCCAAGCACTGGGCCACTCCTTCCAACATTGCTATAACTGTGACAGTGACTATGGTTTCGTAGCCAGCTCCGGTGACCGTGTGGATTACTTGTCCGGATCCAATCCAGTTCCAAGAACCTATGACGAGCTGAACGAGCTGGTCAAAAGACAGGCTGGCGCCATTGAGCGTTTGAACAATGCCCTGGTAGCCACCCAAAGACGCATTAGAACCATCCTCAC
>CAYTDR010001393.1:0-1852 GCA_964436185.1 uncultured Candidatus Obscuribacterales bacterium
AACGTCGGAATGTTGTCCTATTGAGCGCAGATCGTTCTTCAATTCGCTCATGGATGAGTAACGGTCCGCTTTGTCCTTGGCCATGGCTTTTTGAATTACTCGGTCGAAATCACCAGTGATTTCCTCATCGCAATGCTCTTCGAGAAGCGGGACTGGGTCCAAAAGATGTTTGGACATGGTCTCAATCGAGGACTCATCACTGAAGGGAACACTTCCTGAGAGCATTCTGTAAATTAAGCAACCAAGCGAGTAAATGTCGGTGCGGTGATCCACGTCTTCGCATCGCGCTTGCTCAGGCGACATATATTCGGGACTACCGACAGCCATCCCCATTGTCGTAAGACCCTGGGCCTCGTTTCCTGTTTGTAGTTTGGCAATGCCGTAGTCGAGAACCTTCAGTGACCCATCGTTGGTGCACATTATGTTGCTGGGTTTCAAATCTCTATGTACGATACCCATCTTGTGAGCATGGTCCATGGCGTCACATATAGACGAGCACATGGCGATGGTCTCCGCTTCGCTCAGCCGCTTTCTTTTTCTCAGCAATGAGGAGAGCGGTTTTCCATCCACGAACTCCATGATCAGGTACAGTTGTCCATCAGGGCTGGCACCGAAATCCATTACGCTGATCAAATTGGGATGTTTGAGTCTACTGGCGGCTTTCGCTTCTTGTTGGAATCGAATTGTCATTTCCTGGCTGACTTCTCTGACGCCCAGCACTTTTATGGCAACCCACCTGAGCAAGACTTGATCGTAGGCTTTGTAGACTACACCCATACCGCCGACTCCGATGCGAGAGACCTGACTGTAGCGGTCACCCATGAAACTGAGCTCGTTGTGGGTATGGAGTGCTTTCTCGTTCGGTGTTGACATTGTCGGGGTGCCTGTTCGCCGCTTTGGGAGCAAACCTCTAGGTGCGTGGCCTATTGGCAGTCGTCGTGCGCTGTGGGTTGAACGCTCAGATCTGGATTCTTTCTTGACAAGATCGAATTCAATATTCCCGGGTCCGGAGGCCTGCTAACCCTTAGCTCTTGGACTGTTTCGGTAGCCGGCGATACAGGAGGGAATCTCCGCAGCCCAAATCCGGGGAAAACCCCTGTGTTTTTTTCCTCAGTTCTTATAGGCTCAAACTATCGCTGAGGAGTGTTTTGGCATGGGCAGAAAAACGACGCAAGAATTATTGGGAAGCCCGACTGCCGCTACACCGTGTTCGGTATCATTGGATTCAATGGCCGGTGACGATCGAATACGCCACCGCACTGGTAGCTTGAAGAGTGAATATTACTATGATGGAGGCAGGTGATGGACAAGAAGGAATCGGCATTCTCACTTCTTGATGGTCTTGCGATTGCTGCACCGTGCACAGTATCATGGGATTCGATGTCCGGAGATGATCGAGTCCGGCACTGTTCCGGCTGCTCGAAGAATGTTTACAACATCTCCGATATGACAAGAAACGAGGCCAACGAGTTTCTTCGAATCAACGGGTCCACGCCCTGTATGACGTTTTACCGACGAAAGGACGGCACTATCCTGACGGATAATTGCCCGGTCGGACTGAGAAAACTTCGTGACAGATACATGCGGATAAAGCAGATCGTGGCGGGTTTTATCGCCTTCGTTTTGTCTGCTCCACAGACTTTTGCTCAGGAGGCCCCCGTCAATCCTGCTACAAAGGGTTCCGCACCTAGTCGTGGTCAGCCTGTCCCATTCACGCACAAGATAGCTGTACCAGGAATGATTATGATTGCTAAGCCACAACCTGCGCCGAATCTTTTGGGTGGAAAACCGAGCTTCCATCTCAATGGATACAAGGATGGGTCGATCGGCGATCGCAATACTGGCGAGAAGG
>CAYTDR010001394.1:0-1851 GCA_964436185.1 uncultured Candidatus Obscuribacterales bacterium
GGAAAGGCTAGTCACTCTGGCAGGTCAGGACGCAGGAAAGGAAGAGCGCTTGATTCTTCTCTACCTGGCAGTAGGAGATAGTTCACCGTTCGGTTCGGATGGTGACAAATACAAACGAAAAGCAGCTTCGGCGATTTGCAAATTGTGTGAACCTGGATCAGCGTTCAGAAAGGAATTCTTGAAAGGAGTCTCTCAGGGTCTGCTAAACGTCAACGCTGACGAGGAGACTCGTCGTACTCTACTCGAGACGTTGCATTCTTTTACCAAGAAGTCGAAAGATGATGCACGTGGTTCGGACGAGATGAAGTTGCTTGTCTCATCTATTGTTGCCGAAGCATTCGGCAAGCAATTGCAAAACCAGCCAGACAGCGATATGCCCAACTATCAAGCATCGAGGAAATTGCAGCGCCGCATGCTGGAACTCTTGAGCGAATACAAGGAGAGACGGTCCTATCCTTCTCTAGAAGCGGCAATAAGAAGGCATCCCAACAGAATTAGCGATCTTGCCAGACAGACTCTGGCAGATCTTCGCGATCGAGTGCTGCCGGAGTGGGACTCTACCAAAACGAACACTCTTTCGATGGAAGCACGAAAGACAGCGCTGGAAGGCTCCATAAAGAGCGCCAGTGCTGACGAACTGGTAGCTCAGTTATTCGCCTCTTACAAAGGAAAACCGCTAGACCATGTTAAGGACGCACGAATACCGCTCTATCTCGATGCCCTTACGGATGGTGCGATCAACGCTGCCAAATCCGAGTCTCTGCGCCGAACGGAACCTCGCCGCGAAGGCGAGAAAGTCGATGGAACGGAACGTGTTCAGCTAGCCGCAGCTCTCGTGATTCTGCAAAAAGACAATACCGGAATCAGTCGAGAGGACAAGGACAGAGCCATAGCGACCGTGGCAAAGATTGCAATGTTAGGCAGTGAGGTCGGATATCGGCAGGACGCTCGGACGATAATCGATGGTCTTCTCAAAGCGGGCGCTATGGAAGTGAAACTGTCTTCAACTGAATCATATAAGTTACAGCGAGGCGAGTATGGTGTGTCCATACTCCGGCAAAAGAACGGAAAAGTAACTGAAGTTTCGTATCCTGACGAGCGAGTGGCAAAGTTTGAGTACGACGGATCGCTTCTCACCAAATATAGTGCCCCCGGTGGGTTCACTTATACGAGAGTGAAAGAGAATGGAAAATACTCAGCCAATAAATGGCTCGGCAGCGATGGCAAGATCAGTGAGACTACTGATGATCGAGTTACGCCAGAAGGCACTTATGTTTGGGCCGATTCAAGAGGAATTGAAACATCAAGAAACATCGATGGAACTGTCACCTTCAAACATCCTAACAAAAAAGAAGTAACACTGAGAGGTGACAAACTAGTGCATGTAAAAACCCCGCCTGACTCCACCGGGCGGCAGACAGAGCGCCACTTTACCTGGAATCATAAAGGCGAGCTGGTCAAGGTGAAGGAAGGAAACGGCAAGGTGTACAATCGCCTCCCGGTAACCAGTGCTGAATCTAAAACGGGCTCGAAGAAGGACGCCGTTTATACCTGGGTCGATGAGAGCGATCCCAAGAAATCGTATAGAGGAGCCTACAACGCAGATAAGAATGGCGACTATAGCTGGAGATCCGAAAAATCGCCTCTGGAATCTCGATTTACTGGAGATGGAACCCGAGTCCTGAAGTATGACGACGGTCGCGAGCTTCACTCCGACATCGAAGGACGTCCGACTCTACTTAAATACAGACTAGATTCCGATGACTTCACTAGCCGGACTTTCACATATGACGGCGCAGAGCTGGTGAAAATGACCTATGAAAGACGTAGTGCTTGGAAGCCGAACGAATC
>CAYTDR010001395.1:0-989 GCA_964436185.1 uncultured Candidatus Obscuribacterales bacterium
GCCGATTCATATGATGTGGTCGTATCCATTGATGCTCTTGAGCACGTGCCACCCGATGAACGTAAATCGTTTTCGCGACAACTTGGTAATGCTGCCCGGCAGCATTTATTTATCAATTTTCCTGGTCAACAGACAGCTGCCGCACAGCAACTTGTTTTTGAATTAACCGATAATCCGCTTGTGAAGGAGCACGTCATGTGGCAACTTCCAGATAGAAATCAGGTTAGAGACTGGGTTGAAGAGGCTGGTTTTGAAGTCGACACGAAACAGCATTCAAGCCTTGCACAATGGATTTCTCAGTATCTCCTTCAAACGATGGCGCCAGATGTAGCCGCGAAGGCCAACCGCCTTTTTTTGGAGCATCACTTAGAAGATCCCATCGGCACGCCGCTTTACGATCTGATCATTGGGCGGAGGGTCAGTTAGCTCGCATGAACAGATTCTTGATCCTTGCTTACGGCGTCTTTTCTTATGTCGCATTTTTGTGCACCATTCTCTACATGATTGGTTTCATCGGTGGTGTCATTGTTGCGAAGCATATTGACGCTGGAGTCCAAGGTCCGCTGGTCGAGGCGCTCTTGGTTGACCTTGCGCTGGTGCTGTTGTTTGGCGTGTCTCATAGCGTTATGGCGCGTCCGGCATTTAAAGAACGACTAACCAAAATCATTCCCTGTGCTGCAGAGCGCAGCACTTTCGTGTTAGTGGCTAGTCTTGTCCTTGCGATTCTTTACTGGTTATGGCGACCGATCAATACGCTGATATGGAACTTCTACCCTCCCGTAAGCTGGCTGCTATTCAGTGTCTCGATGATCGGTTGGGTAATCGTGTTTTGGTCGACATTCCTTATCGATCATTTCGATTTGTTTGGGATGCGCCAAGCTTGGCTCAGTTATCGCGGTATTGAATATACTCCGAGACCATTTGTTGTGCGGGGACTGTATACGTATGTTCGGCATCCACTGATGCTCGGATTCTTGATCGCGTTCTGG
>CAYTDR010001395.1:999-1851 GCA_964436185.1 uncultured Candidatus Obscuribacterales bacterium
AACGATGACTCTCGGACACCTGCTTTTCGCGATTACCATGACGGTCTATATACTATTCGGTGTCTTCTATGAAGAGCGTGACCTGGCTAGGGTTCTTGGTGACGGCTATTTGCGCTACAGAGAGACCACGTCAATGATCTTTCCCTGTAGGTTGAATCGGAAGTGATAGCATGAATGATTCTTTGGAAGTTACGAAGGTAAAGGGAGGGCCAAACCCCATGGAGACTATGATCTGGTTCGTCGGCCTAGTGATAGTTTATTTTGCGATGCAGCTCTGGATATTGCCAAAGCTTGGCATATCTACTTGAATGTCACGAACCTGCTCGGTCGAGCAGCCTAAGAGCCAATCAAGTGCCCAGGACCAACAAAAAGCTCTGAAGAGTGAAGGTCGAAATGGAATAAACTCATACCATTGCAAGAAGGAGTTCAGTAAGTGAGAGTGCTATTTATTTGCGTGGAGAATAGCTGCCGTAGCCAGATGGCGGAAGGCTTTTGCGCGCCAGCTCGGCATTGACTCTGAAAGCGCCGGAGTAAATGCTAGTTTGGGCGTCAATCCGAATGCGACCCTGGTTATGGCGGAATCAGGAATTGACATTTCAAAGCACTATTCCAAACCAATCGACCAAGACAAGCTTGCTGACTACGACGCAGAGATTTCACTATGTTCGGAATACAGCAGATTTCTGTCCATCGACTTTCATTGGCACGCAGGCGAACTGGAACATTGACTGCCCTAAAGGGCAACCGCTGGAATTCTTTCGACGAGTGCGTGATGAGATTAAAGCCAAGGTCGAAGACCTTGTCAGTGAAAAGCACGAAACTAAGAGAGCATGAGAGTAATGGTACAGAAAC
>CAYTDR010001396.1:0-1850 GCA_964436185.1 uncultured Candidatus Obscuribacterales bacterium
AGATGGGCGAGGGCTTCCGGACTCATATAAGCGACAATGTGTTGCTTGAGCGTATCTATCGCCTTTTTCACGTTCGATTCGCTCTTTTCCTCACTTTCGGAAAGGTCTACAACTATGTTCTTCAACGTCATCAGCAATTCGGCTTGCACATGAGGCGCGAGCTCCTGAATACGATCTTTGGACACAGTCAGATTATTAGCCAACTTAAGTGCCGCCTCGGATGATATTCCTTTAGGGAAGAGCAATCGAGGAGAGCTGCAGAAACGTTCAAGGAGAGCCGTCACTGCCTCTCTGCGCTCAGTCGGTTTTGAGAGTTGACTAATAGTGCCCAGCCAGGCCTCCACTAGCGCCTTGCGGTGTGGCAGTTTCACCAGGTCTTCGAGCGAGAGGGAATCGGCATACGTGCATAAGCTGGCAGCAAACTTGGCATTCTTGCCCTTTTCGGGAGTGGCAGCCTGCATCAGACTCAGCAACTCAACCGCCGACGGACGACGTTGCTCGAGATGCAAGCTCAGGATTTCAGCCAATTTATCAATAGTCGCAGCTGATTGACCTCTTAGCAGAGCACTAACCCTGGCACTATCAAGTCTTGCAAGAACTTCCGGTTTCGCCGTCTCAACGAGCACCGCGGCCACTTCCGGAGACGTGCATATATAGGTGAGAAGAGCGGTTTTTCGCGTCGAACCGATCGACTCCTGTGCTGCCAGTTTCGTGAGAAGCTCCTTCAACGTGTCGTTGGTTCGACCTGTATTACTTGAAGCGATCGTGTCTCGCAGCTTGGTCAGAATCTCTTCGGGCGACTGGCAATCTTTGAAGTCCAGCGGCGGTTTGAGCAGAGCCATACTCTTTTTAAGCAGCCGCTCCAACTCTCGCACAGCCTTAACATCCTGGAATGTTATCGTTTCATCAACAGATAGCATTGCATTTAGCCGATCGCGCATCATATCGCGATCAATGGTGGCGGTGGCGGTGTCTTCCAGACTGACAATGATGAAAGCTTCTCTCATGCTTGCAGGAGGATGCGCTTTAACAAGCTTTTCGGCATTGTCAACGAGCAGCATTGCCTTTCGGTACTGCTTTGTTCCTAATTCCTCAGCAGCTTTCAGCACACGCAACTTCTCAGAAAGAGACATTTCGACTGTCTGGGAAAGAGGAGGTCCTTTTCTCCATTCGTCAACCGAGTCGTGTACCTCAGCGAGGCGCTTTTGCAACTCCGCTGCCTCCTCCGGCTTGCATCCACAAAGCTGGGCAATCAAAAGAACTTCAAGCGATGCTCGAGCGTCCGGTCCTGGCTGAATTTTTTGTATGGCGATCTGCAAGTCTGTAGCACGACGCTGCAATTCAAGGAGTGCCCCCCGCTCCGGATCAGTCGGTGGCAATCCAAGCAACTTCTTATCCGCCGCATCCTTAACCATGTCAGTGACACGGGCGGCGACTTCGAAACTCAGCTTAGACAGATGGTCAGAAGAGATCAGTTTCGCGAGAGTGCCTGCATCAACGGATGAGAGATTGCCACCGGCGAGCTTCAATCTCAACATCTGAGCTTCTGTCCAGTGAGAGCCAAAGTCGATGGTCCTGCGGAGCAACCGTTCATACGCCTCTTTCAGCTCAGGATGTGGTTTGCCATCAGAGAGTCTGCGATCCAGCTCAGCTTCGAGCGGACGCAATAGCGTCGCCATCTCTTTCCCTTCGGCTCTTTTCGATGTGATAGCCTCAAACAACTTACCGAGAGAACGATCGCTGAGCTCCGCCAGAACTGCTGGGTTTAGTGGTTTCTCCACCAGCTGCCATGCGAGCTCTCCATGCCCCAGAACCATGTGTGCTATCAATTCTGAGCGCGTGCCTCCAAC
>CAYTDR010001397.1:0-1846 GCA_964436185.1 uncultured Candidatus Obscuribacterales bacterium
GGCATGGCTATTGAGGATTGCACTTTTGTGGAGGGTCACGACAAACCCGGCCCCCCTTAGCCCTCTTCTTTTTAAAACCTGGTTGAGGCTTAACTCCATGACACCACTTATGTTTGTGTGCACGGCCGTAGGATTGATCGCAGCAAGTGAAGTTCTAGATCTGAGGAAACAAGCAGTCCAATTCGGAGAACCAAGTGGTGTGGGTAAGAAACACAGCGTCGAATGCGTCTCTTTCGATGCAACCAAGCTGATTAAGAGAAGATTTGTTGATATCGAAAAAGAAATTTCAAGGCTGAGAAGCATTGACAAAGTTCAGGATGCCGAAAAGATGCAAGAACAGCTTCAGCGATACAAAGCGATGTACGAGAAGCCCTGGATTGAGCAAGCCTCTACTGTTGAGCCCGTTCACACTAACGGGCATCTGGTGGCGGTTGGCGCGGGCTTCGGACACCTCTCCGGCGTCACTGTGTCGGGATTAGTGACGGTAAAAATCTCAAGGCTGCCCGATCCCATCGTCGTGATACTACATTCCGAGCACCCCGTGAGATGGAAGATCGACAGATCGAACGGAGTCAAGATAAGCGAGGTATTTTTGACAAGGACGGACAGCACGGTCATCGGGCTGACTGAGAATACAACGATAAAATACATCGACTACCAATTCTTCGGCAACCGTTTAAACTCCGATATGCTTTTTGGCGGAAGCAGTCATGCTTCTCTCTGCGAGTCGGTAAGGAATGCGACCAAGGTCGAACTGGTGTCGATTCTGAGCTTCCAACATCCACGGACTGCAATCGAGCTTGGACCGGATAATGATGCCTGGCGAGCCCAGTATGTTTTGTCTTCGATGGACAAATTCTACAAAGAAAGCATGCAGGCTCCAGTTAAGCTCTTGCTGGATTCTCTTTCCAAACTATCCTACCGGGGCGCTTGGAGCTCAGGAAAAGCTCCAGATGAAGAGATTCGAATCGGCAAATTCACCCCCTATGGTCCAATAAAAAACACACTCCACAGCATAGGACGAAAAGGCTTTAATTTTATAGACGTCGTTTCCGGCTTAAACAGCGCCGATACCAACAGCTATTTTGTAGGAGTAACTGACTCAGAGCTCGCTCCACTTTCAATAGCCAGACTAAATGCGACAAATGGCAGCTTGACTCAGGTCTCAACGAATACTCCTGGCTGGGGACGGCAAAGCATCACCTACGATACCGTCAGAAACCGCCTTCTTATGTTTTCCGCTGTCGGCAGCCAATTCTACTCGTTTGACACGCGAAGAAATAAATGGACGACTCTGCCCTACGATTCCAAAAACATCTTGCTTGACAGCATAGCGTTTGACCAGCAAGAGGACGCTGTTTACGGATTCGGGCACTATTTGTTTGATTCAAGCAAAGCATACCTTTTCAAATTCAAAAATGGCCGGCATGTAAAATCCGTGCAACTAACTGAGAGTATTTACGAGCAAACAGGTTTGACAGATTTTCTCCGGCCGAAGTTGTCGATAGTCAATCAATACGCCATTCTCAACTACGACAAACCCAGCAAGCCAGTCGCCCCAATCGACCCATTCTCCCTGGATATGGGACATGGATCACAAGACGATTTCAAGCCGCATTGCCTTGTATTTGAGCGCGACACAGGACTTCTCTTGCTCTCAACAACTACGGACCCGCACTGAAGTATGCTGCAAGAAGGAACAGCTATCAAAATCATAAATCGGCAGTGCCCGCTCTGCCGGAAAGATTACGAGCATGCATCGGAATCACTTCATTGTCCGGATGATAACGGACTCTTATTTCCGATCGCACCAGACAAACTTATCGATGTTGAGCTCGATGGTTAC
>CAYTDR010001398.1:0-1842 GCA_964436185.1 uncultured Candidatus Obscuribacterales bacterium
CGGACCAGGTCAGGTCGAACAAATCTTGTCTGTGCCAGACATCGGCGCTGTAGCGACTGACACCAAATGGAATATCACCCATCAGTCGTATGCCTTTTTTGTCCGCATACTGGCGAACTGTTAACCACTGCCTATCTGCAACCCATTGAACATATCCGTAGAAGTTCATCGATTCTTGATGAGCACCTTCCGGATCATTGCTGTCCAAGAATGTTTTTGCAGATTCAAGGGAACGCAGTTCGTCAGGCCATAGCGTCCATCTGCTGTCGCCATCGTGTATATCGACAATTGTTCGAAACACCACATACGGTGACAGCCAGGACTCGTTTCGTTTTTTGAATTTTTCCAATTCGGCGTGAAGACCTGACTTGCGATTCTTGTCAGCCATGAAGTTTTCGAACGCAGCTCTCAGCAGTCTCAACTTCAATGCTTTGACAAACGGATAGTCGACGGCATCCTCGTCCGTGGTGGCATCCCTTGTTGTAGAGCCTGCGAGCACATCGGCTGTCAATCCCGGAACCATATCAACAGTAATTGAAAGCAAGCACGGTTCGAGTGCCATCGAACTCATCGCGTTGTACGGACTGTTGTCGCCACTGGTCTCATTGGTTGGCAAAGTCTGCAGAATAGAGAGATCGTTCTCCGCGCAAAAATCAATTGCCTCGAGAAAAGATCGGGTGTCTCCGATACCCAGGTCCCCATCGCTTTTCAATGCGAATACTGGTATTAGTAAACCGGCAACCTTCTCTTCAACATCAATCGTCATCGTCCATCACCTTATTCCATTATTTTGGTCGTAATGTCGCGAGCCTCGGAAGCTCATTCTCAATGTTCTGTCGTTTCTTATCGGAACTCCTGCCCTATCTTTTTCATTGCGAACGTCTCACCAACCGCATCCTGCAAGACGATCGAATTGCAAACCCTGGACGATTTTCAAACTCCTAATCTCTCGAATACAGCATCGATGTTTTTCAAATAATTTGATGGATTCAGGCAATCGTCGATCTCATCTTTAGAGAGATGCTCAATCACGCGCTCATCGATCTTGAGGTGCTCCCTGAAGCTTCCACCGTTCTTGTTCCAAACTTTCATTGCATTGGATTGAACGATTTCGTATGCATTCTCTCGAGTCAGCCCCTTTTCCACTAGTTTGAGCATAACTGCCTGCGAGAATATGACACCACCGAAGATATCCATATTGCGTGCCATATTGTCCGGGTAGACAACAATGTCCTTCATAATGCGGGTGAAACGGTCGAGCATATAGTCGATCAATATCGTGGAATCCGGGATGATGACCCGCTCCACGGAGCTGTGACTGATGTCCCGCTCATGCCATAGTGGAATATTCTCGAGAGCCGCGAGGCTATTGGCTCTCAGAATACGTGCAAGTCCGGTGATGTTTTCTGAGCCGACGGGATTGCGTTTGTGCGGCATGGCCGAGCTGCCTTTCTGCCCGGCAGTGAAGGGCTCTTCGGCTTCGAGAACGTCGGTACGTTGCAAATGACGAATCTCGGTGGCGAACTTCTCCAGGCTGGTGCCTATCACCGCAAGAGTCCAGAGGTACTGGGCATGACGATCTCGCTGAATTATCTGCGTCGAGATCGGTGCGGCTGTCAGTCCGAGAATCTCGCATGCTTTCGCCTCGACTTCCGGAGTGATGTTGGAAAACGTGCCTACCGCTCCGCTAAACTTACCGACGGAGATCATTTCGGTGGCATCCTGCAACCGCTTTTGGTGCCGTCTTAATTCCTCGAGCCAGACTGCAAGTTTAAACCCGAACGTCATCGGTTCCGCATGGATTCCGTGCGAGCGTCCGACCATTATCGTCTGTTTGTGCTT
>CAYTDR010001399.1:0-1842 GCA_964436185.1 uncultured Candidatus Obscuribacterales bacterium
GATTCTTAAATGAGTCAACGGGCTTGCGCGTTGACTCACTAAAAATCAAACCCTGACTGAACCATTGCCTCAACTAAAATCGTACCCTGCTGTTTGCGGGGGTGAACATGAGGTTGAGAATGAGCACACAGGCTAGAAGAGAATTATTCGATTCAATTCGCCCGCAGTATCAGAAAGCAAACCGTAAAGGCAAGCAGGCATTGCTAACCGGTTTGCTCACCGCAACGGGACTGTCGCGTAAACATGCAATAGCAATTTTAAATAGGGCTCCCAGCGCACCTGCCAGTCGACAGCGAGAAAAGAAGTATGATGACGCTGTTGCCGAGGCATTGCGTATTGTCTGGCTTGCTGCAAACAAAATCTGCTCTAAACGGTTGATTCCCTTTTTGCCAGAATTTCTTGAATCACTCGAAGCCTTTGGGCACATCGATTTAAGAGACGATGTGCGTTTCAAATTGCTGTCTCTCAGCCCGGCAACCGCTGATCGTATTTTGAAAGCCGAAAGAACAAAACTCGGTAAGAGTAAGGGTTTAACTAAGCCCGGATATTTGATAAGGAAACAGATAAACGTGCGAACATTCGCTGACTGGAAAGATCTTAAACCCGGCTTCTTTGAAGCGGATCTAGTTGCGCATGGTGGCGCTAGGGCGGGCGGGCAGTTTTTGCAAACGTTGACTTTGACAGATATCGAGACTGGTTGGACAGAGCTCGGCGCCCTGCTGCGAAGAAGCGAAGCCGATGTAATTAACTCGTTGAACGAGATGAAAAACTTAATTCCGTTTCCAGTTCTCGGCTTAGATACCGACAATGGTGGCGAGTTCATCAACTACGAGCTGGTTGACTGGTGCCAAAAGAACGAGATTACTTTCACGCGATCTCGTGAATACAAGAAAAACGACCAAGCGCATGTAGAAGAAAAGAACGGTTCAATCGTACGCCGCCTCGTTGGGTACGAGAGGTACGAGGGTTCAACATCGCGAGATCTTTTGGCAAAGCTGTATGAGATCGCCCGCTTGTACATCAACTACTTTCAGCCCTGCCTAAAGCTAGTTTCTAAAGAAAGACTTGGCGCACGAGTACGTAAAAAATATTCGAAAGCGCAGACACCATATCGGAGAGTTTTAAATTCCAACTCGATATCCGAAAATCTCAAACTCAGTCTGATTCAGAACTATCAACAACTAGATCCAGTCGCTTTGCTCAATCAATTAGGAATTCTGCAACGAAACTTTCAGCAATCAAACTCAGCGACCTCGGACCAATCGTTCTCGTCGATCAGAATCACTATGCTGACGGACGATGAATGTCGCTCAATGCTGACAAAAGAACTGCAGCCCGTTAGCGAGGTCCAGGGTACAACTGCCATAAGCCAGACTCCACCTAAAACCGATGCATCTCGCGATTCTGTCGTTCACAAAAAGCCCGGCAGAAAATCTTCCTTAGATCTTGTCCAGAATGACATCAATGCAGAATTAGCCTCGGACCCTACTCTTACGGGTAGAAAACTCCTTTAGATTCTCATGAAAAAATATCCGGGACGCTTTCGTCTGACGCAACGCAGCTCTCTGCATGGTCGAATACTAGCGTGGAGAATGGACCAGCTCCAAGTTCAATCTAGAAAACAAAATAGGGTGAAAACGCCGATCGCAAAAGAGCCTGACTGGCAAAAACTTCAGACAATGCTCAAGGAGCAAACAACAACTAGAATGCTCTTCTGGAGGAAGTACAAGGCGGAGTGTGAACTCAATCTCTGCTCTTCTACAAGTACAGCCAATTCTGCAGGAACTTCACTGCCTGGCTTGAGCAAAACAGTAAAAATATCATCGAGCCCGATTGGGAGCA
>CAYTDR010001400.1:0-1820 GCA_964436185.1 uncultured Candidatus Obscuribacterales bacterium
TTGATCGACAAAGTCAATCAGCCCGTGGTTTTGCTTGAATATTTCGTACTGCCGCATCGCCTCGGCAGCACAGCGAAAGACACCATATATGGTTTTCTCCACGTCGTCGTACAGGCGCGGGTGCCGAGAATGAACAGATGCTGCATCGTAAAGCTTTTTCAGATGCTGGGCGCTCTTTCGCCCGACAGGAAGTTTCGCCAGCTTCGCCCAGGTCTGCCAGACCAGCGAGTGCCCGAATTTCAAACGTCTGTTCACCTGCTCCAGATACTCAATTGCGTCCTTCGTATCGTTGTGGGGATCGTCTTTATCTCGAAGTGTGGCGAGTGTCTCCTCCACGGCTAACGCGAGCTGGTCATCGAGAGTTTCGGAAACTTCACCAGGCTCTTGTGGTACGAGCAACGCGGATAAACTCTCCCAGGATGACTTGGCGAACTGTTCCAGCGTGCCAGGGGCGATATTGTTGTTGCGGGCTAGATTGATAATCTGCTGAACGTTATGCCGCCAGTTCTCAATCTGCAAGCGGATTGCAGGATCGTTGAGCTCGAGGGCGAACTCATTGATAGCGGCATCAACAGCGATGGCAAAGACTGCGGCGATGCGATCCTCATTAATCACGGTAAGATCAGGTGATAGCCCTGAATGGATTGCATACTCAGAAAGAAGGCGGCCACAAATAGAATTGACCGTGCCCACATAACCGCCCAGAACTGCTTGAGCTGCCTGCCATTCTCCAGCACCCAGCAGCATAGAACGAACTCTTTCGACCAGTTCGCCGGCCGCTTTGTTCGTGAAAGTGGTAGCGATTATGGCGCTATCGTCAGATTCTCGAACACGAACACCGTTGACATATTCGGTGGAAAGGCGATACGTTTTGCCAGTCCCGGCGCTGGCAGCAATTACATTGATGGGGCTGATCGTCTTGTCTGTCTCGGTCATCCGCCTGCAAACCCCCTCTTTCCGCACAACCGGCCAAGCTGGCAAAATTTGCATGGTGGCTCGAGCATAAGAGGAACGCCAGGAACAGTGGAGGCAATGGTTTGCTCCTCGTCCTCCAGTGCGATTGCCTCTCTTTCACCTTCAAAATTACTATCCATGTCCTGACATACGCCAGTAGCGTATACGGTGCCCGCGGAAAGCAGTTTCATATGCTCGTTGTAACTAGTGAGTACCTTCTCGAATGTGTCCTCGAGAGTCGGACCGGTCACGAATGCAGCGTCAGGAAAAGTGTGTCTGGCAGTCGTGAAGAGCTGTTGCTGAGAGATCATATAGTAACCGGCAGCAGTGGCAAGGCCCGAGGACTGTCCCGCAAGATGCTTGTAAAAGGCCAGTTGAACTGCATGTCCATCGACGATTCGCCGGCGGTGGTGATCGGCTCTCTGCGTCCACTTCAAATCAATAACAAAGTCATGATTATCCGGATGCATCAAAATTACGTCGGCACGGCCACGAAGCTCGAGATCATCTATATACAGTTCCTGCTCCACCTCGCAGGCAACTTTCGAGAAACCGGCCTTGGTCACGAGACCGCAAAGATGAACGAACGCTTGCGAGATAGCGCTACGCAACCGCTGACGCTCGTAGCTGTTTCCGGGCAACATAAGCGGCGCCGCGATCTTGCTCGCCATTCGATCGAAACATTGTTGGGCGGCAGACTCTATTTCTTCAACAGGTTTGTTCGCTAGCACCTCGTAATCGGAGAGCAGGTCCGCAAAGACAGCATGAGCCAGATTGCCGGCAAGCTGTCTTCCATCCGGCACGGACAGCAGATCTCCAGGTCTGACTTGAGCCTGATAACGCAAGAGCCAGGAGAGCGGACACCC
>CAYTDR010001401.1:0-1819 GCA_964436185.1 uncultured Candidatus Obscuribacterales bacterium
GCGATCACCGTACTCGGGCGCGGTGCTTCCGGCACCGTATACATGTGTAAGGATCGACTTCTGGCTAAACGGGTTGCAGTAAAAACTCTGCATGAACTCTCATCGGAACAATTGATTGCGTTTCAGGATGAAGCGAGGAAAATGAGCAGCCTCGTCCACAAAAACATTATTAGTATTTTGGACTTCGGTGCCACCGAAAGTGGTGTGCCATTCATGGTAATGAGCTATGTGCCAGGAGTGACTCTGGATCAGCTTTTAGAACGAGAAGGACGGATCGAGGAACATGCAGCTGCGCAGATTATTATGAAGTTGTGCTCCGCGCTCCAGTATGCGCATGAGCGTGGGGTGTTCCATCGAGATGTAAAACCGAGCAACCTGCTTGTCCATGATCTTGGAGGAAGAATTGAAGTTACATTGATCGACTTCGGAGTGGCGCGAGTTAAGGAAACTACTGGTTCTGTCATCGATTATCAGGGGCATAGTGTTACTGGCACTCCGACCTACATGGCGCCCGACACGGCGCTAGGCTACGAATATGATGCACGATCCGAAATCTACTCTGTCGGATGCGTGCTTTTCGAAATGCTGACGGGAACGCCGCCGTTCGTTGGTGCTACTGCTCTTGCTACGATTAGCCTTCATGCTAATGAGACTGTTCCATCCTTGCAATCTGTAGACGGCAGAGCCTTCCCTGATGAACTCGAATCAATTGTTTCCAGGTGTCTGAATAAGCACCCCGAATGCAGATTTCAGAATGCCCACGAGGTTGCTCACGCTCTTCAGGTGGCGCTCGATCGCGAATCGGTAGAAGCACCATCGCCAATGGCAACAGGCAGTGCAATCCGAAGGGCCTTTGCACTATATACGGTTCTGATTGTCGTTGGAGTTGGCTTAGCTTGTTTTGTTTTACCAAGGTTTCATTCCGATTCAGAGAACCGAGAAGAAGCGAGGCGCACAAAAACGGTCCCCGAGAAATCGAACAAGCAGGCTGCTCTCAGTCAAAAGAAGCGAAGAAGGAGTGCTCTGGATAACTTCTTCGATGACAAGCAAAAAACGGATCCTCGAAGCGTTAACTTTCGAAAGCAGCAAGAAATGGAGTTGCTCAAGCGCGTCATTGCAAAAACTGAAAGAGAGAAGGGCGCGGATTCGCCGGACCTGGTTGTCGGCCTAAACAACCTTGCTGTTCTTTCGCAAGAGCGGGGAGAGTTCAAGGAAGCGGAGAAGCTGTACCAACGCGCGGCGGCTATCGAGATGAAGTGCAAGGGACGGTTTCATCCGGACGTTGCGACCACTCTGAGTAATTTGGCATCGCTTTATGACTTACAAGGCGCCTACGATAAATCAGAAAAGATATACAAGCGAGCGTTGGCGATTTTTGAGAAAGTTGGTGCCGAGAGTACGGATGTGGCAAACGTTCTCAATAACATGGGGCTGACCTACCACACGCTTGGCAAATACACTCTGGCAGAGTCCGCTCTAAAACGAGCATTGGTGATTCGGGAAAAAAAGTTGCCAGTTGACGATCCGAATGTGGCGCAAAGCCTGAACAATCTTGGAATGGTGTATCAGTACCAGGAGCGGTATCGTCTGGCGGAGCCGCTTTACTTGAGAGCGTTGGAGCTCAGGGAAAAGTTATTGGGTCCCCATCACCTGGATGTGGCGAACACCCTCAATAATCTGGCTCTGTTGTACGAGTCAAACGGACGGCCTGCCGAAGCATTGCCACTGATGGAGAGGGCGGTGGAAATAGAAGAGCAGGGAAGAAATCCGTATGATCCCGCTCTGGCTTCGAGCTTTAGCAATCTTGGGATGATGTATC
>CAYTDR010001402.1:0-298 GCA_964436185.1 uncultured Candidatus Obscuribacterales bacterium
TTGGATCGTCGGTTTCGTTTTTGCCATCCGGTTCGATTTCTGCTGCTTTTCTCTCCTTGATGGAGAAATCGTCAGGAGTTTCAGGTGGCGTGTCCGTACTTAAGTCCTTCGGTTCCTTGGACTCGCGTTTGCTTCTTTCTTTGCTCTTTGTTCTTGGCGGTGGTTCGCTAATCTCGCGAACGCCAATCGGTGAGATGGGTTGGACAGTCTCTTCAAGACCGACCGAGGAGATCGGTGCTATCGCTATCGCCTGTCCGCCGCTGTTGTTGGCTCCAACAATCGCGACTACAAGGATAGG
>CAYTDR010001402.1:308-1816 GCA_964436185.1 uncultured Candidatus Obscuribacterales bacterium
CATGTGCAACGGGTCGAGAATCAAGCTTGTCGCAATCGGGGCTTTAACAATAGGCCAGGCGGATCTAACTCTGTGCATGTAAGGCGGTGCGCTGCCGGTCGCGCCCAGGCCAGCTCTTTTATCTTCCAGACGGTTGCTCTCCGCCAGGTCGAGTTGCTGCCAATTGGGAATCAACCTGTCGAAGACTTGTTTGACGATGGTTGGCTCCATTGAGCCTGTGCACTGGTATTTCTCGCCGTCCGGCGACTCCATAGCCTGCTTGCCGTACACAACCAGGCAGAGCCCGCGGCTTTCCAGGAGGAAACACCACTCGTCTGCCGTGTCTTTTCTGTCCTCAGAGAAGATACATACGCAGTCGGCATCTCTGAGCAACTCATGGAATCTTGGACCGGTAGGCAAGAGGCGAGCGGCGCTTTGCCGCGACCAATAAACGAGAACAGGTCGTATTCGCTCCTCGATAGCAAGCTGTTCGATCTGTCTGAGAAAAGGTAGAAATGATTGGGGCGCCAAAATACTGAGCGGTAATGCTCCAGGTCCTGCCTGTTGCACCAGCATCATTTGCAATTGAATTCGGCTCGGCTCCGCCATAGCCCAACCTACCACCGATTTGTTAGTCGCCCGCCTTGAAGTTAGATACCACTTAATCGAAGCATTTAATCTTATTGAGTGAAGTTGTGTAACTCTTAATAAGATGGGCGCTGAGCTGAAGGCAAGCTGGCAGGTGGTTGAGGGTATTTGGCGTTGCCGGCGGCTCGGTTGTGGAGTGGGACGTCGTTGGAGCGGCGGCGAATAAATCTTAAGCCGTGCTACCATTGTCGTCTTCGCATCATCTATACTGCCGGGTTGATCTTGGTGGCAGATGAAATTGACGCGGACAGCAAGCAAGAGACTTGGTAGCTGATGACCTTCGAGGACGCAATCAAGCCCGACAGTGTGAAGGAGCTGGAAGAGCTTCTATCCTCTGACGTATACAGGGACAATCTGGATTTTTGGGAACGCGCTTGGGGCATGTGCAAGCAGGCGTATACCCAGATGCCGGACTTGCCATATCTGGCGTCGATTCCTGAGCAGCTGACAAACAGAGGAAACCGCTCTGTTCTTGATCTCGGCTGCGGGAGTGGTTGGCTTTCGATTTATCTTGCCAGGCAAGGATTCACGGTCACTGGACTGGATGTCTCCATGAACGCCATTCGTCTTGCTCGGATGTGGGCAACGGACGAGGATTTGGAGATTCAATTCGATGTCGGTGACATGGCGGACTTGCCTTACCCCGACACAGCCTTCGACGCAGTCGTGGCAAATTCCATTTTTGAGCATTTCCCCATATCGGTCGGCGCCACAACGATGGCCAAAGTGAAGCGGCTGCTAGTCCCAGGCGGAACATTTATCGGCTGCTTCGACAAGGTCGGAGGCGGGCCGGGAGAGTACTTCGAACTTGCTGATAAAACGCATGTCTATACCGACAAAGCTCGCAAGGGGATGTTGCTCCGTTATTACAACGATGATGA
>CAYTDR010001403.1:0-1815 GCA_964436185.1 uncultured Candidatus Obscuribacterales bacterium
TGCTCCGGAGACAAGCGGTCTCTGTTGTTTTGATCCAACCTGATGATAGCCTCGTTGAGGTAATCATCATCCACCTGGATCCCTCCAAGGGCGGCGGTGAAGCCATTAATAATCGCCCGACGACGATAGGCCTGCTCAAGCGCGAGTAGCGCAGTTGCTCTTTGAGCTCGAGTGACATCCGAATCTCCTGGTGTTGCGGGTATGGCTCCCAGAGCGGTTTCTGCCAACTGCCGGTCTCTTTGTCGGGCTGCTGGAGTGCTTTCATTATCGGTGAAGTGTTTGAGCATAAGCAGCTCTTGGTCATGATGAGTCATTTCATGCTTCAGTGTACCGACGACCGCTGGGTTGAGTTCTTCTGCAAGTACGTCTTGCACTCTCAATGTGAGAATACCTCTGCCGACTCCATAAGATCCGGCAGAGTCACGAAGATGCGAAACCAGTTCCAAACGTACATTTCGAATTCCGAGAGTCTCCCGCAGTCGCTCTCCTAGAATCCTGAGCCGGTCATTGAGTTGCTCGCGTCGTTGATGAAACTCTTGGAACATTTCGATCTGCTCTTCATTCAGATCTGCGTCGTTCGCGCGATCGATTTCTTCGATTTTCTCCGCATATAGTTTGTCGAGTTCAGCAATTTCCTTGAACAGCCCTTTACGCTCAGCCTCAGGGATACCGGTACGAAATGAATCCAACCCCTTGATCAAATCAGGAACAGGCAGTGCTTGCCTGAATGGACTTCGTTCCACTATCCTCAGCAATGGATCTGGTTTAGTCTCAGAACGAATAGACTCGAGTACTTTCCTTTGCGTCGATTCTCTCTCGTTTTCTCCTACTTCCCCTCCTGGCTTTCTTTCATTGCCATCACGCAATGGCTCGACGGGTCTCCGTTCATCCTTCTCGCGTGCCTCACCAGTTTTCTCCTCCGATGCCCTCCTCGGGTTCTCTCCGTCAACGTCTGGCGGAACAGGCTTTACGCCACGTTTGATCAATTCTTCAATAATCTTCGTCGCCACTGCTCGCTCTCTACCTGGTCTGATGGCTTTGAAGTCAACTCCCGCATCCTCATCTCTGAGCGTTACGATATCGTCTGCACAAAGTGTCTCGAGGACTTCCGCGAAAAGCTTCTTGGGCACAGAATATATGGTGGTATTTCCCAGTTGCTCTTGATTCAGTTTGAAAGTCTGCTCATAGAAAGCGTTGTCTCCCTGCCCCATTCTCGATTCGAGTGCTTCTCTTGGCACACCATCCACGATATTAACGTGACCCTCCGCATACTGCGCATGCCAGTAAAGGGCTGTGGCGGCATTGCTGACCTCATCGAGCGATTGGAAGCGGCTGTGTTGAAATCGTCCATTCGTACCGAAGAAAACAGCTCGCGGTCCTTCTCCACTTACCAATCCAGCAAGACCATCACGCACCTGCTCCTCTCTGAGTGAGCGAACGTAGCTCTTCGCGGCTTCCCTGGGCCATCCGTATTCCCTGTGAAGCTTTGCAATCATCGTTCGTTGAAGCTCCTGGACGCTAAGCGAACTCTTCACGGCGTCTCGAAGCGAGGAATCTCCCTTAATGCTTTCTAGTTCCCTTGAACCGCCTCGCTTCGCCGGACTTATCTCCGCACCACTAGCTTGATTGGGGCTGGCTTTAGGACTATTTTGGTCCAACCGGCTACGATCAGGAACCGGAGACATAGTCACTGTATCCGGTGCCTCAGCACCAACCTTTCCATAACCGATCTCACGTTGTCCGGTGGGGTCCGGCAGTGGAAGTTCAAGAGCTCTGTGTACTCTATGAACAGCTCGGTGATTGCCGGAACGATAC
>CAYTDR010001404.1:0-1812 GCA_964436185.1 uncultured Candidatus Obscuribacterales bacterium
AGTGGCCCGCACTGGATAAAGTGCATCAGTATCGAAGACAGGCTTACAGCGTGATTCTCGACATGATTGAAACTCATCCGGGGCTGGAAGACGGTCACGCGCCAATCGAACAATCACACCCGCTCTGGGCGCTCTTTATGGGCTTCGAGCATGAGCGCATTCACCTGGAGACATCATCGGTGCTCATCCGTGAGTTGCCGGTCAATCTGGTTCAGCGCCCGGCTGCGTTTCCTGAGCCGTATCCTCTCTCAATTCGCAACGAGGCGCGCACTCCCGAACCTGGATTGGACTACCGAGAAAATCGCTTCATCACTGTCGACGCAGGTTTGGCGGCAATCGGAAAAAGCAGCGAGACCCCAATTTACGGTTGGGACAATGAGTACGGGGAACGCAGTCAGGCGTTGCCGGAGTTCCGCGTATCGAAATATTTGATCAGCAACGGAGAGTTCTGGCACTTCGTGGCCGATGGTGGCTATACCAAAGAAGAGTACTGGACGGAACAAGGCTGGCGTTGGCGCTGCTTCCGCAACGTCAAATGGCCGACATTCTGGGTGGCTGACGGACCACAGGGAACTCACCAGTATCAACTGAGAACTTGTTTCGAGACTATCCCGATGCAGTGGAGTTGGCCGTCCGTAGTGAACTATCACGAAGCTAAGGCCTATCTGAGATGGCGTAGCGAGCAGGATAAGGTGCGCGGCGAATATCGGCTGATGTCGGAGATGGAGCACGCTCGTGTCAGAGTTTTCGCAGCAGCGGATGATGAACCCAATGCATTGCAGCATTCGCCCAACGCCTACAACCTGGATCTGAGGTACGGCAGCGAAAGCCCGGTCGATCGCATGGTGTCGGATGGCACCGCTGTTGGTGACTTGTTCGGGAACGTTTGGCAATGGTGCGAAGACCACTTCAATCCACTGCCAGGATTCACTGTGCACAAGTATTACGATGATTTCAGCACGCCGTGCTTCGATGGCGAGCATCAAATGATCATGGGTGGTTCCTTCGTGAGCACAGGAGACATGTCGACTCCTTTCGCCAGATTCCATTTCCGACCGCACTTCTTCCAGCATGCCGGTTTCCGCCTGGTGTACAGTGCCGACAATCACGATGGGGGTGCGGTTAAATTGGGCGACAAGGCAAACGGCGCGAATCGCTACAAAGCCGATCGAACGCTCGAAAAGTACATCAACCTGCACTATGGCACTGCCGAAGCGCAAATGGCAATCGCCGACGGGCCTCACGATGCAGTGTCATTCCCTCGACGATGCGCAAAGGTTGTTAGCGATTGGTGCGACAAGCTGGGAATCAGCACCGGCACAGCCCTCGACATCGGCTGTAGCGTTGGTGGCGCGTCCTTCGAGCTGGCACGAGCGTTTTCGCAAGTGACGGCCGTGGATTTAAGTGAGCAGTTCATCGACTTCGCGCTCGAACTGAAAACTAATGGCAATGCCACTTACAAAATCTGCGAAGAAGGCGAGATTCACACTAACGCAGAGGTCTCAGTCCCGCGAGAGTTACGAGACAAAGTCTTCTTCAAACGCGCAGACGCCTGTTGCCTGCCGGCTGATTACTTGAATTTCGACGCAGTGTTACTTGCAAACGTCATCTGTCGCTTGCCGAGCCCGATGTCCTGCCTGGGACGCCTGGGCGGGAAACGTGGAATCGTCAAACCTGGTGGTCTTGTGGTCATCGCCTCCCCAGTCACATGGACGGAGACTTTCACACCCAAACAAGTCTGGTTGGGCGGATATGAAGACGAAGACGGAACGCCACACTGGTCGTTCGATGGTCTGAAGGAAGCCATGAGCG
>CAYTDR010001405.1:0-1810 GCA_964436185.1 uncultured Candidatus Obscuribacterales bacterium
TGTTTGTGGTATCAATTATAATTCGGCTCCGATTGCCATTCGTGAGCGGTTTGTCATACCAGATTCGTGTATCAAGCATGCGTTAACAGCCCTGGCTGGCTACCCTCACATACTCGAATCAGTGATGTTGTCTACCTGTAATCGAACAGAAGTATATGCTCTTGTCTCTGATGTGCATAAGGGGTTAAGCGATTTAGCAGAGTTCTTCAGATCGGCCCAATCCAATGCTGGTCACGAACTGCTGACTCCAAAGTTCAAGTTGTTAGAGGAGGATGTAGCGTTACACTTGATGCGAGTAGCAGCAGGTCTGGATAGCATGGTGCTTGGCGAAGCACAGATAATGGGTCAGATAAGGGATGCTTATCTGGCAGCTCTGGAAGCAGGTACAGCTGGTGCTGTTCTTAGCCGACTCTTCCAGCAGGCTCTTGAGTGCGGAAAAAGAGCTCGTGCGGAGACAGCCATTGGACGGCTTGCCGTGTCTGTAAGCTCGGTAGCCGTTGCGCTCGCCAAGGATATGCTGGGATGCGACTCCTCGATTGAAACTACCATCATAGGCGCCGGCCGAATGGCAAGAGAATGCCTCAAACACTTCCCAAGTCTCAAATCGGCTGCACCAATTCATATTCTCAATCGCTCGCCGGAAAAGATAGAAAATTTTGCTGCCAATTTTCAACGGGCCTCTTCTGAGCGCACAAGACATTACCAGGCATTCGAGTCTAGACATGAGATAGCAGCACGGTCCAAACTGGTCATAGTTGCTACAAGTGCACCAACTTATCTCCTCGAGTTTGAAGAGTTTGTCCTGGCCAGAAGAAAGTGTCCGCAAGCAAGCGATTTTCGCCCATTGATAGTCGACATCTCAGTACCCCGTAACGTGGACCCCAAAATTGGCGATATCGATGGCGTGACGCTGAAACATGCCGATGATCTGTCTTGTATTCTCGAGCGCAATATGAAGCAGCGCGAATCGCTGGTAGGCGATGTCGAAGCCATTGTCTTTGCCGAACTCGACAAGTTTGTCGACTGGCAACGCTCGCGAGCAGTGACACCGACAATTGTCGCACTGCGCAGTAAGATAGAGACGATTCGACAGGACCAGCTATCAAAATGTGCTCGACGGAGCAAATTGGATGAACAAGATCTCGAGGAACTCAGCCGTGCGATTGTCAATCAATTCTTGCATTGTCCCACTGTAAGGCTGAAAACCATCCAGAACAGTCGGCAGGAAGGAGTACCACTAGATGTTGCAATTCAAGAGTTGTTCGGATTAGACATTATCGGCTCTCAATCCAATCAGTAGAAGTGAAGTGGCCGTTTCCATGGTACTGCCGGTGGAACTGTCACTGTGTCCCATGTTCACAAGTGTAGGAACGAGGCCGAGCGCGGCGATTAACTGGCATTGATGCCCTTTGCTGTCACCGTATTCGGGGCGCGCGGGTTTTCGATCTTACGTGGCACGAACGGATTATATGTCGATTTCTCGAACGGTTGGATTTCGAACTACAACTGAGCTGCTCTTGCAATTCGGTTGTCAATTCCGAATAGTGACTTGCTTGAAGAGTGATTTCAGCTCATGCTCGAGCCCTCCGGCCCATTCGTTTTGCAGCGTGCCGAGAAAGTTGACTATTTGACCAATTGCGCTGGTCATATGCTTTGGTGGCGCAGCCTCCACCTTGCCAGAGACGCCGTTGAGCCCTTCCGGCAAGAGCATGCGCAGGGACCATCCGGCGCAATAACCGGCCAGCATATCCAGATCATGGATATGAACATCTCCTTCTCTATGTGCGCTTGCCACTGCTTGCGGATAGAC
>CAYTDR010001406.1:0-1805 GCA_964436185.1 uncultured Candidatus Obscuribacterales bacterium
ACCACCTGCATGGCTGCTATCGACAGAAAAGACTATCTCACTTCGCTTCGACCCGGCAGGAAACTCAAGCCCAGGATGGCCGGAAAGCGAATTGTAGGCCTCGAGCACAGCTTCGTCGAACCGTGGATCGGATACATTCAAAAGCCTGGCAGTCAGTTGATGGTCGCGGGTTACTCTGATCGAGACGCTGTTCTCGCCTCCCGGATTACCTCTTCTTCCAAGAGCATCAAGCATCTTAGGTTCGTACATCCGCGCCACACGAGCATACCAATCGTCCCAGGATATTGTATCTTCCGTCATCCGGTGTGGTTGAGCGCGTAACGCCGATTGATCGGGAAAACGGTTGCGCGCCCCCGGAAGCTCACGTTGTCGTTGAACATGTGGTCGCAAAGGCGGTGTCAGAATCTCCACACCATCCGGCGAGATCGTCTCAGCTTGAGGGCTCGCGAAAGGAATGGAAGAACTACGGTTGCGCGCCATTTTTCTGACCTGCCGGAGTCGCTCCCGCTCTTGCTCGTCCGGCAGCTTATCCAGCCGGCCCGGATATCCCTCGCTTCCGTATCTGGGACCGTTAGGGTTAAAAAACGATTGGCCGGCACCATAAATCTGCGCCCTTCTGGCTTCCAGCGCCTGATTTATTCGCTGTTTTCTCAATTGCCGGGCTTGTCGTTTTCGCTCTAATTCCTCAGGACTGAGTTGTGGTTGCTCTTGTCGAAACCCCATTTGGGCAGCAAACTCCATTGCCTGCTGCCTATTAAGCTTACTTTCCAGCTTGCGCTGACTTTGCCGTCTTATCTCCGCGGCTCTCTGACTGCGGTCATCGGAAGTTACATGCCCGTTTTGCTGCCTGGCGAACGTCCCTCGACGCTGCACCATACTCAAAGGGCTGGCAGAATCCTGTGCCTTTCCATGCAAATAATCCGCGCTCCCGGAATCGCCATGCTGTTCCCAGCCCTGGAGCCGCGCCCTTTCTGCTTCGCGGTCTGCTTGCCCCCGTTGCATTGAGCCATTCAACTCGCCGCGCTGAGCCTGTCCATAAAGGTAACCCTTATCAGTCTCTTTATCGAGAGCTCCGGGTTGCGCTCTGCCTTCATGCAGGCGAACTGTCGTGGACGGATTGACACGCACATCATGCCTGGTGCTGAGGTCAAAGAAATTGGACTGCGACCCGTCGCTTTTTTTATGCTTTCTAAAGTCCGGTGCTACGGGCACCTCGGCACTCTTGGAATCTAAGGAATTGGCAGTTGACGGCATTGCGATAAACACCGAAAACGCCAAAAGAACGGCAAAAGTTATCCTTTTTCGATTCAAATGAGTACCTCTCTTGTCAGTTTACTACACGGCAAACTAGCCAAGAGAGGTATTCAAGAATCTTCATCATCATGTGGAACGTCAGTTTAGGACGTTCGTTTTACTTGGCGGCAATCTCCACTTTTATACCGTCCTTCCACTGCTTGTGCTCATCCGTGTAATACAGGTAAGCACGGCTGGCAGGACCAGTGTAAGTGCCGGGGACCGCTGCGATCAGGCTGATGGGCAGCTCGACTTTCGCATCGCCAGGCAGCGTGCGCCAGTACAGCACCACTTCGCGCCCGAGAACTTCGTAGGAATCGATGGTTCCCTTTTTCACCAGTTCCTTCAACTGGTCATGACGCGGCTCCAGACCACCAGGTATACCGATGATCGCTACCGGGGTCGGTATCACGTCCTTGGTCTTATTGATCACGGTGACATTCGCCTCGGTTGCGGCTCCTTCGGTAACTTTGTCCTGAGCCATTTTCACACTGAGATCGAGTTTGCAATTT
>CAYTDR010001407.1:0-1799 GCA_964436185.1 uncultured Candidatus Obscuribacterales bacterium
GCCACCATATGTGGCTCCATCACTGACTGAAATTGCCACCCGGCATGTAGAGGAGCAGCCGCTCTCGCTCAGAGGAGCTGCCCCCGAGCTGAATCTTCCGGGACTGTTCGACAAATTGGTACTGAAGTCACTGAGAAATGCGCCGGAGAAACGTCAGCAAACTGTCGCTGAAGTTCGACAGGAACTGATTGATGCGGGTAAGCAATCTCGACTGGCTACGACCATCGGTCAAACTGAATATCAAACACGTCTCTACACCGGTGAAACCGCCGGTATGTCTGCCATTACTGAGAAGGACATCGCCGAGGTCCAGGCCAAAAGCGATAAGGCTGCTGCTGCTGCGCCGGAACCTGAGGAAGAACAGTTGCCGCTCGAGACTCGGGCGGAGCTAGAGAAGAAGATCAAGGACTTGCGGAGCTATATGTATACTCTGACAGGTCTGTTGATTGCAGGTTTCGTTGGCGTAGCTTTTCTTCTCAATCTCGAAGGGCCAGAAGAGGATAGGGCACCGCTCATGCAGAAGCTTTCCTGGGAATCGCAAATGTCTCAGGCCGGCGATGCCTTTAAGAAGAAGAGCTTTGATGCTGCCAAATCCGGATATCAGTCGGCGTTCACGATGGCAAAAGATTTCGGTGATGGTGGCAGCAGGCAAGAAAAGAGTTTGGAAGGATTGCTCAAGGTTGCTGATGCAACTAAAGACGCCGCCGAGATAAAACGAATTCACTCCGAGATTGTCGCGCTCGATGCAGAGAAGCTAAGCAAGCTATTCGAGAGTGCCAATCAAGATGCTAAGAATCTTACCGACATAAATCTCACGATTCCTTCCGGTACCATGACGAAAGAAATGGCAGAGGAATACACCGATAAATTCGTCGCCAAAGCGCGTGAATACATGAAGCAGGGTCAAATACCGAAGGCAGAGTCATTCTTGAGAAAGGCTCTGGATGTGGAAAAGCGCTGGAAGGATAGCAACGGCAAGGCAACAGACTTTGCCAACGAGCTGGCGCGAGAATCGAAATCAGGTGAGCATTTTGCCAATATCACTGCATTGCTTGAAGAAGTTCTGGCCGCGCAAACTGGTGACAAGGCGAAAACGAAACGGATGAAGACGCTGCTCAGTCTTGCCCTGGTCAACGCCAGAAACAACAAGTTCGACGATGCTGAGAAGAGTCTCGATGAGGCGCTCAAACTGAGCCAGTCGCTCGGCGGCGGTGACAAGGCAGAAATCACTGGCATCATCCAGGAATACACAACGCTCGTGACTGCGGCTAATCAGGCACATCGCGCGAAAAAGTATTCAGGCAAATAAGGCTCTCGTAAAATCAGTTCAGCATTCTAGTGGGGCCACCCCCCGAGCCTTTCTTGCGGAGCTGAAGGGTGGGCCACTATCTCGCATTGACTCGATGTCGTTCTTCGATTCGATTCAGGCTGAACATATAAACCATCGCTCATGATGCAGCAGAACCGGCGCATCGAAATAGAATTACATGCACACTGACTCGGTTTTCGCTTGTCCCCAACTCTTCCCCATTTGAGTTTCTATTCTTGCTGTTAGGCGGCGAGGAGGGACCATCAAAATGGTTGAAAACTTCGATTTAATTGAACAACCATCTATTACTAGTTCAAGTTCTTTATCATCCTTTGTTTATGACTCAATCCGTGATTCCGGTGGATATCTTAGTTCGTGCCAATTCTCAGGATCATCTCAGCTCAAGGATTTCCCGACGGTTGAGCTGACAGGCGGAAAAAACAACGTCGCAATTCAGAGTGATAGTGCGGGAGCTGCCTCGCTCCAGGGC
>CAYTDR010001408.1:0-1799 GCA_964436185.1 uncultured Candidatus Obscuribacterales bacterium
GTAGCGCGACCACGGTACCGGACAGGCACCGACATATGCGTTGTGGTCGAAGTATGCACGGGCTCTGTCTCTGCCCTTTTCTGTCGGCGTGTATTCATAGTCGGCCAGTCCGCCGGAGCTGCGAACCTCGATGAGAAGCTGTTTCTTCAGAACTTCAAGAATCTCTTCTACGATCTTGAACGGGAGCATCGTTCTGGATGCGATTTCACGACCTAGTGCAAAGTTGACGAGATAGATGTCTTTGAGGATGAGTTCTTCAAGGAAACCCTCTTTCAAACCGGTCTCGGCAATAGTAGCTGGATAGGGAGGTACGAACTCCTGCTGCTGCTGAATGTTTGTGGATGTTCTTACATGTTGAACCATGTGTTTTCTCTCTTAGTAAAAGACCTTGTCGACGACAGTCACTAGCCTGTTTTACTGCCAGCTAGTATTTCATTTATTCCCAACAATAACACAATCTTCTACAGATCAAATAGCTGATGTAATCGATAGATCACAAGAAGCATAACAATCTATAAAAATCGAGGCTTTTGTTCGCGGGCTCGAGTGGACTTTTTCAGCGTTCTATATGCTTGAAAGTGGCCGATAACCGTGGTGAATAGCTGCTTTCCGAAAGGAGTGCGGCGCATTAACGGCAGTCTAGCCGACCAGCTGCTTGATTTTGGTGCTCATCTCCTCCAGCTCGCCGACTCGCTCTCCGCGTCCGAACCGGTCCAGCGTGTACACATCCATGAACTGATAAATCAAAGGCTCCAATTGCGGATCGACTGATTTGCCTTCCTTTCTGTAGGTGTCCAGCGCCTCAGAGATGCGTGTTGACAGATCCGTGGGAGTGTCGGTCGGTTTTCGTGCCACGTTGTATTTCTTCAGGAGCTTAAGAACCTTGAAGAACAGAACTGTTGATCGTGGTGCGTCGAGAGGCAGACCGACGCTTGGCTTCTGGGTTCTTTGCTGGAGCAGAATATAGGCGACGATTGCTGCTGTGAGGAAAACAAAGGAGAGAACGAAGACGGTGATGATCTCATGCGATGTCCAGCCGAGAAAAGCTGATTCTTTAGCGACTTTCTGAGCTTCCTCCTTTGCTTTCTTCGGGTTTTTCTTCTCGTTTAGCTTCTTCTCCAGGTTGCTGCCGCTGATGCCATCACCAAGACCGGCGCCGGGACTGGGACGCGGCCGCTTCAGGAAGGCATCTCCAAAGGGGTTGGCAAGGCCCATGTCGGCCAACTGATTGAAGATAGTGGCGTTCTCTTTTTCCAATTCCGGCAGAGAACCGCCGGGAGTCGGATCAAAGGCTATCCATCCCCATTGGGGCAGATACATCTCTGCCCAGACATGACTGTCACGCACCCGCACCTCATGAAATCCGGTTGTCTTGTTATAGGTGCCGGGTAGGTAACCAGATACTAGACGGGCGGGGATGCCGCATATCCGAGCAAAAAGAACGAATGTGGAGGCGAACTCTTTGCAGTTTCCTTCCTTGCTGTTGTTGATGAAGTTCCAAACGAAGTCGCCGTCTTTGGGGCGATAAGGATTGAAGCGCTTATACGTGAATTTCTTCTTGTCATTGAGATAACTCTGAATTCTTTCTGCTTTGACGAACCAATTGCCCTGGCTGCCGACGACCTTTTTTGCTCTTGCTCTGAGCTTTGAGGGGATATTGTCAGGCAGTTGAGTGTATTTTTTGAGCAAGGTAGTTTCAGCCTTGCGAAGCTGTTTTACTGGCGGACCGAATAGACTGGCTTTGAATTCGGATTCGGTTCTGGGAGGAAGCTCCCTCATCGTGCGACCGTTCAGTATTG
>CAYTDR010001409.1:0-1797 GCA_964436185.1 uncultured Candidatus Obscuribacterales bacterium
GGCATTCGCTTTTGACTCCCCTCTCTGGTACTCCGCTGGCAAGCTCTTGAGCTTGTAGAATTCCCGTATGGATTCGATGACATAATCAACTTGTTCGTCTGTCAACTGAGGAAAGATTGGCAGACTGACAATTCGTTTGGTTACGTATTCGGTGGCAGGCAAGTAGCCTTCTTTATGCCCCAGGAATGCGTACGCTTTCTGCAAATGTGCTGGAACAGGATAATGAATCAACGTCTGAATAGAACGTTCCAGGAGGAATTCTTGCAATTCGGTTCGATGACTCGTCTGAATTACATAAAGATGATAGACGTGGAAATTGCCGGATGCTTCGTTCGGCGTTACGACGACATCTTTCAAGCCTTCCGTATATCGTTGGGCGATCTCTCGTCGTCTCTCTGTCCACTGAGCTAGATGCGGTATCTGACAGGAAAGTATGGCTGCCTGAATCTCGTCCAGCCGGCTGTTGATTCCCTCGATATCGTGATAGTAGCGTTTCGACTGTCCATAGTTACGCAGCATCACGAGGCGATCAAAATCTTCTCGGGAGTTAGTTGATACCGCGCCACCATCACCGAAGGCCCCAAGGTTTTTACTCGGATAGAAGCTGAAGGCGCCAAAATCACCGATCGAGCCGGACGGTTTGCCTTTATATGTAGAACAAACTGATTGCGCGCAATCTTCGACAACCTTCAGACCGTGTCGTTTTGCGATATCCATAATCTTGTCCATGTCCGCCATCTGGCCGTAGAGGTGAACTGGAATGATTACTTTGGTTTTCTTTGTGATTTTAGCTTCGAGATCATCCGGATCCATTGTATAGGTACTGGCATTGATGTCTACGAAAACAGGCTTGGCACCAGTCATTCTGATAGCCGAGATAGTCGGGACGGCAGTGTGAGCCACTACCAGCACCTCATCATCCTGACCGACAGCGCATGCTGCCAACGCCAGGTAAATGGCATCGGTGCCCGAAGCGCAGCCGGCTACATATCCTGAGCCGACGAGAGTCTCGAAGTCCTTTTCGAACCTATCCAACTCCGGTCCGAGAATGAAGTATCCGCGGTCCATGACGCGCGCGACGGCTTCATCCATAATCTGCTTGTATGCCTGGTAATGTGCTCGTAAATCGCCAAAAGGAACGTTCATAATCTAAGGTATCTTTGTTGTTTGTGTCGAAACTTGATATGTGCAACAAGTTGACTATAGAAGAAAAGAGCAAGAAGGGAATTAATGACTACTTAGGCTGACCACTCCTCCACCTAAATCTGAGTCTGGCAGCGGATGATCCAGACTATAATGCGTAAGCTGGGCGTTAAGCCATGGTAGAATCTAGCTTTCTTTTGCCGTCAGCAGAGCGGTAAACCAGCGCAGGACTGCTGTTTTAGACAAATCAATCAAACGTCGATCTGAGTAGAAATTAATCAAATGACCAACGAATTACACTCTCGGTTCCAAGGCAAGTCAGTCCTGATCACAGGCGGATTGGGTTTCATCGGCTCCAATCTGGCGATTGCTCTAGCTCAAGCAGGGGCGAATGTCACCGTCATGGACGCTATGATTCCGGACTACGGCGGCAACGAATTCAATCTTCATCCTGTTAAGGATAAGGTTCGTGTCAACTTCAGCGACATCAGAGACGAAAACGCCATCAATTATTTGGTTCGCGGACAGGATTACGTTTTCCATCTCGCCGGTCAGGTCTGTCACCTGATGAGCCTTTCCAATCCCTTCCCTGATATTTCGATAAACATTACGGGGACGGCTATTATCATGGAGGCGCTGCGGAAACATAATCCC
>CAYTDR010001410.1:0-1783 GCA_964436185.1 uncultured Candidatus Obscuribacterales bacterium
GGAGATAAGCGTCTTCATGCTTATCGAACAAACCTGGGTCCGCTTTGTCACGTGCTTCGATTTGTTCATCGACCAAGTGTACTGATGCGACTACTTGCAGCGCACCTGTGACTTTATTTCTTTGGATTTGATGAGTCTCGGCCCATTTGTATGCAACGTCATGCTGACCTGCATAACACAACGTCCAGTTATCAGAATCCTTATGAACGATTGCTCGCAGACCTTGGGTTATTCTGGCTGACCAAACATTCTTATCTTTTGCATCCGTAACTCGTTCCAGACTGATGCCCGGATTGGCAGGATTTTGCCGAAACTTCTTCACGAATTCATTCGTTCTACGATAGTCACCTTGCGCAAGTTCGGCGGTTGAGTCCATCCAGTCTTCGGAGATCAGAACAGGCATTACTTCTCCTCCGTCAACTGTTGTTGAATCGTCTTAGCGCTCTCTTCCACATCATCAACGGCAGACAGAATCACCACATTAATGTTCTGTGCTCTTAGTGCTGCTTCTAACTCAGTCGCTTCGTCTGAATCTCTATCAAGCAAACGGATTGAGCTACCATTTTTGAATACCTCGAGCACGAACGAGCCAAGAACAGTTCCGTCGTGCTCCACATCAGCCCCAGCTTCAATTTTCACACCTGGTATTTTCGTAACTTCGCGAACCAGAGCGTGCCATTTTGTCGCAATCAAATCAAAGTCTGGTCCTGAACTTGCTTCTACAGGCCCGGTGCGTATCTTCGATGGAGTCCCGAAAGTCGATGGATACTTTGTAAGTAACGACTCCCAGTCCCCCTTTGCTGGAAAACGAATTACGCTATAACCATAGTCGGCAAGTCTGTCCTCCGCGTCCTTATCACGCGCTTGCCGTTCTGGGAAATCGTGATATGGCCCGTCAATATATACCGCCAAACCGGTTTCACTATAGAAAAAGTCAGGCCGCGTTCCGCAGTCCTCAAACAATCGTTGTCCTTCTGACGGTAAGTTATATCCACACTCATCAATGAAGGCCAACCACTCCTGTTCCAGGCTTGAATCAATAAGACGCATCAGCTGCCTCAAATGATCTGATCTCGTTGTCTCTTTCGGCGAAGCATCTACCCTCGATCTCTTTAGTTGATCGAGAATGTTGAAGATGCTTTCCCGATCAAGAAGTTGATGATCGATCTGATTTCTATAGTTCATCAAGCAACTATAACAAGCTGCCATGCAATCCTCTCTACTACCAGGCGCTCGTCGCAAATTTTCGCCCGTGTCTGGATCGTAGTGACATACACTCATGGCTTGCTTCGCAACTATTTCGAGTGTATCCGGCGAATCGAGTAACCGCCTTAGAACACCGGCACCACCCTCAGAAGCCTCATAGAATAAGAGGATCCTGCAGTCATCACGTGAAGGAAGTGGCTCGGCCGCAAGTTCCGATTCTTCCAATTGAAAAGCAACCTGAATAGCCGTTTTCAATGCAGCTTGAAGCGACAGCGCTTCTTGTTGAGTTGGTCGATGGGACAACTCCATTAAGAGACAGTTTTTTGTATCTGATACAAATGGAATAACACGCTGTGGAGGACGCCTCATATTCTCTGTAGCATCGCCAGGGTCCGCTTGTGTCGCCGATGGATTTCGTTGCCATGTTCCATTTTCCGGATCAATGAGAAAACCTGGTTGTGCATCTCGGCTTCGTCGGCGCCAACCGAAGTTAACTCTCCATACAGTCGCGCTGTCCGAATATGTGAGTTTAGCGATCACCTCGAAAGGTCCTAATGACCTTAAGGGTGAAGATCTT
>CAYTDR010001411.1:0-1782 GCA_964436185.1 uncultured Candidatus Obscuribacterales bacterium
TTTGGTGCGGCGCAAAATATGACATCTAGAGCATAGGATTTAATTAAATCCTATGACGTTTACGTCATAAAGTGAGTCCTTGAGGCAGATGATTGAATCAAGGATGATATCAACCACTTAAAATGGGCGGGCACCCATTCTTTTGGATGAGGCAGATATCCATTCATTCTCTTTGATACGGCACTGTTTGCAATACCAAACCGATGCGGTCGGCTTTGAGTCATTCGAGATTACACAGCCACCGCGAAGATAGGAGAGGGACTTGGGGAAGAACTCATCCTGAGCCTCTTGCTGTCCCGGGTCAAATACCAGGTATCCATATACAATTCGAGCAGTGCCTAGTCTAAGATGTTCTGAATGGACAGGACATTTTTCATTCGAAATTTGCTCTTGGGATTTGATGCTTTCGAATGTTGACTGATCTGCCCAGAAAAGTCCGATTAGCACCAGCAGCGGAACGACGAGCACCCCGAAACAAGCAATAGACGGACGCATTCGCCGTCGCAATTGAGAAAGTATTCTAGTTTTCATAGTCTACGCAAACTCACAACGTCGCTGACAACACGGGCAACCTTTACAGTGACCATCTCATCGATTGGAAATTGCTGCCACCTTCTACCTTAGTGGTTCTAACAAGCCAACTAGCACGCCACACCAACGATCCTATCTTGTTCGCAGGATCACCGGGTCAGGGGAAACCCTAATTCACTAACCGCGAATCTAATCGAAAATTGCCCGCGAGCATCAGCAATAAGCTTGAGTTTATCGTTTGATTCTTGGTCGCCTTCCTGTCGGACGGGGACTCTCTCCATCAACGAAGCGAGCTAACAAACCCGTTACTGTAGGCACCAAGATCTTTGGTATCAGAATTGGTTGGACATCAAGCTCCTGTGCGATTCGCAACAGGCTGCTAAGATTCATGTCAGGTGCTGGTTGTTGAAGACGCGAGAGTCTTGATTGGTGTATTCCACATCTCTTAGCGAGTTCCATTTGAGTCAGCTTTAGCCGCGCCCTGTAACTAAGTAGTTGCTTGATGTAGTCTGGTGCGGACTTAGGTGACCCATACCGCAGACGAAGCTCCTTGCAAATTTCACAATGCAGTTTGTGCAGTTCAATTGCTTGCTGAATTTTCTCTCGCTCAGTAAAACGGTGGACTCGTTCCTTTGTTCGAGTATGACTTAGCATATTGAGGCTTCCATCCCAGATTACGAAATCGTCAATGACGGCGAGTTTCTCGTGAATGTTGCTTCTCAGGTTCACATGCACACCTAGACTTTGTAGCCGCTTGATTCGCTTCTCCGTAGCCTTGATTTCTCGAATCATTTCAGGAGACAAAGCATCATTAGTTCGCCAAGTTCGCCAGTATAGAGGCTCCTGAATAAAGACACAGACGGTGACACCGCGACTGATTAAACTGACGAGGATATCCGAGATCTCATTTAATCGCCGATCAGATAGAAATGGACTTTGTATCAGAACCAAAGCTTTCGCCAATCGAAGATCGTCGATAAATCTCGCCCAAAATGTGTCTTGTGTATAAATTGTGTGACCAGAACTTCGATCAAAGGATTGAGTTGAAGGTAGTTGTTTCATAGCCTTGTCCTGGTTGGGGACCTTCATGGTATTCAATCTCGATGAGCAGAAAAATGTGCAATTCCCTCTTCTCCATTTTGATCTGACTAGCGGGTTGCCAGATCGGGCCACTTTATGACATTTACGACATAGGATTTAATTAAATCCTATGCTCTAGATGTCATATTTTGTGCCGCACCAAATCCGGTA
>CAYTDR010001412.1:0-1780 GCA_964436185.1 uncultured Candidatus Obscuribacterales bacterium
GGTTCAAGTCCTCTCTCGCCCACCATCTAAATCTCCGCCGAAAGGCGGAGTTTTTATGAAGCAGAAATTGGCTGGGACGCCTATGGGGCGCCTAAATTGGCGCGCTCTTATTGGAGCGGTCCTAACCTTGAATGAGGATGATCCCATGGGTGGTATCACTATAGCGAGCCGGTTGACTATTCATCTGGAGGAAACAGATAAACCTTCATTCATCTTACGGGGATTGCTTACCTTCGCCTAAAAGCCAGTCCCAATCAGGAACGTACTGTTGAACAAAGTCAGCCGGAATAGTTCTATCAGGAAGAAACCGCCGATCGCTTGCCCACTCTATATTTCCTGCGGAACGCCAAAGTCGAGCTGCCCAATCGGCGGTTTCTTCGATATTTTCTGCCGCCTCTTCCTCGAGGTCCGAGAACTGATCGCCATCCTTCGCATGATACAGCCCCAGAATAATGGCTTCGCAAAGGATGAGCGCCTTTTGGTTGTCTTTAGCTCGAAGCAATTTTTCGACGCGTTCAAAATATGGCTGCAGTATTTCGGATATTGCCTCTGCCACCGCTTCTTCGACCTCCCTGTAGCCATCCCAGGTTCGACCAGAGTCCATATAGATGTCGCCTGCACAGATCCGATTTAGCGCTCCTTCGATTTCTGCGGCGAGGTCCTCCATGCGAGGATTCTTTATGGACTCATCGGCTAGTGCAGCTACAGTAATCTTCAACTCCGGTTGTAGTTCAAGAAGATCCAGAAGGACTCTGCGCGTAATTGTGGATTCAAGCTCTGCTGGATCAAACGCCATGGGCACCTGGCGAAATCGCAGCAGATTATTTATCTCTAGCCAGCCGTTTCTCAGCACAAAGCGAGGCAATAATATTCTGACCCAGATATCACTCCGCCTAAAAGGACAATTGTATGCATAAGGTGCAAGCTCCAGCTTTCCCAATTTTCGACAATAAAATGCAGGATGGCTACAAGCAGTTAAAAAACCGGGATCTTGAAGGCGCCTGCCGAATTTGGACAGATACATGGAACGACTTCCTTAGCATCTTCGACGAGTCGGGTGCGAAATCAATCGATGAATTTGACAAGCAGTTCAGCGGAACTCAGTATGTGTCGATCTGGCTCCAGGACTTCGAGATGGAACTCTGGAATGCGGGTCTGGACAATCCAAGCTTTTTATCAACAAGGATAGAGTTTTGCGAGGAAATGCTGCGAAGGTTTGGAAATGACGGCGACGACCTCAGGAATGAAAATAGTCGAAGAGCGCTAGGCGAATGTTACTCCCGATTAGGACAATTCGACACGGTTGACGCTCTTTATCAAGAATGGTTACAGCGCGATCCTCGGTGGGGCTGGGGTTGGATAGGTTGGGCAGATTGCTATTCTTTCGGTCCCGATTCGAAAGATGCAACTAAGGCAGAACAACTCTTGCGCCAAGGACTTTCGATTGCTGAAGTTCGAGACCGTAATGACATTCTGGAACGATTATCCGACAACTTAGAGGACCTAGGAAGAAACGGGGAAGCCGATGAAATCAGGAGTCAAATCGACCACCAGATTATGCCTTGGGGCGATGGCAACGGCGGCGCATTTGCCGACGTTCTAAAAGTGTTGTCACATACAAAAGCAACAACCGCGGTTGCCACACCCAACACGAATGTGACTTCAAAATCTGATCGACTGAGACGATGCCACTGCGGAAGCGGTAAGAAGTTCAGAAAGTGCTGCGGCAAATGAGCAGCTGAGAGACATGCAAAGTGCTCCTTCGCTATACACTTGATCG